>JAIYBI010000462.1 GCA_027488595.1 Opitutaceae bacterium
ATCGGCTTCAGCCGCGGCGGCAAGGCCGCCACTTGGGACGATACGACCATGACCGACGTGTTTCTCGGCCAGGCAAAGGATTTCATTACCCGCAAAAAAGACGCGCCCTTTTTCCTCTACATGGCGCTCCATCAACCCCACGTGCCGCGCATCCCCTCGGCCCGCTTCAAAGGCGCTTCGGCCAAAGGTGCGCGCGGCGACGTGATCATGGAGCTCGACTGGCTGGTCGGCGAAGTGCTCGCCCACCTCAAAACCCTCGGCCTCTCCGAAAACACCATCGTGGTGTTCTCCAGTGACAACGGCCCCATCCTCACCGACGGCTACCTTGATCGCGCCGACGAGCTCAACGGCGCTCACCGCCCCGCCGGCCCCCTCCGCGGCGGCAAATACAGCCTCTTCGATGGCGGCACCCGCGTGCCCACCCTCGTCTGGGCCCCCGGCCGCGCCCAGCCCGCCGTTTCCGAGGCCTTGCTCAGCCAAGTGGACTTCCTCGCCAGCTTCACCCACCTCGCGGGCGTGCCCCTGGCCGACGGAGAAACCGCCGACAGCCTCCAGCTTTCCGATGCCATCCTGGGCCGCACCAGCACGGGCCGCGACAACCTCGTGACCGAAGGCTTCGGCGCCAAAACCCTCCTCCGCGAGCGCAACTGGGTGTATATTCCAACCTACCCTGGCCCCGCCCTCTTCGGCGACAAAACCGTTGAGTCCGGCAACGCCTCCGGGCCCCAGCTCTACGACCTCTCCTCCGACATCGGCCAAAGGAAAAACCTCGCCCAAGCGTTTCCGGAACGGGTCGAGGAGATGAAAACGCTTCTCGCTACGATTCGCCAGAACCGCGCTCCCGTTCTTCCCTGAGCAAGTGCGCCTCGCTCCACCTCGTTGTTTATAAACACTTCCACCGCTCCCCAAGTATCTCAAAAAAACCATGAAAAAATCATTATTTTGCCTCTGCCTGCTGACCGCTCTCCCCCTTTGGGCGGGCCAGTCCGCCAACCTCGTAACCAACGGTGATTTTGAAACCGGCACCTCCAACTTCTTCTGGGGAACCCCGGGTTGGTATAACTTGGGCAAGGGCCTGCGGCAGGATTTAAATGCGCGAACGGATAAAAGCGTGATTACGTCCGGTAGTTTTTCCGCCGGCGTGAACGACCGCTACGATGCCGCCAACAAGAAATACAGCGCACTCGCGCACAGCCAGATCACTAAACACATTATACAGCCCGGAGACCTCTTTACCTTGTCTTACGACTGGAATCCGGTTGACCAGTATTGGCAGACCAATCGCGATACGGTGCGCTTCGTGTTGTTTGCCACCAACGACGATACCTTGGGCGGCAAAGTCGTGTGGTCGGTGGAACTGATGTCGGATTTTTTCCGCCAGCCCGTTGGCACCGTAAAATCAGTCGTTCAGGAACTGCCCCCTCTGCCCGAGGCGGCAGCCGGTCGCAAGCTGATGCTGGTTTTCCACGGCATAGACACCGAGGATGGCGTGAACGGCAGCACCCACTTCGCCCGAGTGGACAACATCTCGATCACAGTAGAGTTGCCCTCTAAAAAGTCCGTCAAGTAGCTGTCGTATAGCACCTAATATACCTAATCAGCCCTATACAATTCCATGAGATACACATTTCTTCTCGCCAGTTTCGCTCTGGCTGCGTCCTCGCTCGCCGCTGCCGCCCCCGCTGATAATCTCGTCATGAATGGCAACTTCGAAGACGGCAAGGGCCTCCAATTCTATGCCACCACGGGTTGGTATAACTGCGGCAAGGGCACTCGCCAGGATTTGAACGCGCGGACCGATTCAGACGTGCTCATGTATGGCGTCTACGCCGCCACCGTTAACGATCGCTACGATGCCGCCAACAAACAGTATGCGCTGCTCACCCACAGCCAGAGGACTGGCTACTCAGTCAAAGAGGGCGATGTGTTTACGATCAACTATGTGTGGCGTCCGTTTGAAACCTACTGGCAGATGAGCCGTGATACTATTCGCTTTTATCTATATGCGACGAGTGATGATAAAATGAACGGTCCGGTGGTGTGGTCGTCCACCCACGATTCAGATTTTTTCGTCGGTAGCCCGGATGTCGTAAAAGTGGTCTCGCAAAAGACGAGCCCGGTGACGGCCGCCGCCGCCGGCAAACGGCTCTTTGTGGTTTTCCACGGGATTGATACCGTGGATGGGGTGGAAGGTGCCACCCACTTCGCCCGAGTGGACAACATCGTCGTCACCGTCGCCCGCTCCGCCGTTCCGGCGAAAAAGTAACCCCGCAATACCCTTCCGAGGTAGGCGGGACCGCTGGGTGCGCCGTTCCGAAAAAGCAAGGCCCGCCGTCTGCCGACCCATGAACAGTATTCATCTACCCTGTCATCAATCGGTTCGCGCAATCAGACGTTTTCCAAACAAAAAGAATTGACCACCGGTTCGAGATCTCCTTAATGCAACTCTCAAACCTCAACATAGGCATCCCCCAGTGCCTCCGCTTTACCTAAGAATCGCCCCTAACTAGCTTCCCAACAAAGACCGAGACTCACCCCCCGAACCCCACTCTCACTTCATGAAAACCTCACCCAACGTTCACCGCTTTTCTGCTTCGACTACTGTGCTTTTTGCTGCGGTTCTTGCTGTTTCATCTTCAACTTATGCTCAGACTGCATTAAATTGGTTGGGCGGAAATGGAACCAACGGGTCGTGGGGGGCTACTGGTAACTTCAACGCAGCCTTTGTTTCGAGCAATCAGACTGACCTCACGTTCGGCAACATGACTCGCGCGACCACCAACAGCTATGGCGCTAGCCGGACGGTTCGTTCTATCACGTTCACAGACGCCATTAACAATACGTGGACCACTGCCACAACGAACTCAACAGTTTTAACGTTCGGCTCCAACACCGGTGAAGCTACACTGAATGTTAATTCGGGAGCAACAGGAAACATTAGCTTCACCTCCGTGGGAACCGAGGTGACCGGTAGGCAGACCTTATCGTCGAATTTGACCGTCAATCATAATGGCTCTGGGTCTTTGACGTTTGGACGGCAAACCGACGGCGCCGGTGGAATCACCAAGACCGGCGCAGGAACTTTTGTGATTACGGGTTTCAATGCCAACTCCTTTACGGGCGCTCTCAATGTCAACGGAGGGCGTTTTGTTTTGAACAACACGCAAAATGCCACGGCTGACCTCGCCGCTGCTGTAAACATCGGCTTAGGGGGTGGCACGCTTGAAATGAGAACCTCCGGGGCGTTCGGTAAAACGCTTAGTCAAAACATGACCGTGTCCTCTGCTAGCACATTAGCTTATAACAATACCACTGATGTCTCCCAGGCTTTCGCGTTACAAACGGGGACCTTGCAGCTAAACGCAAACCTCACAGCTCAAAACATCTCCAGCAATGGAACCCTTGCTAATCAATACAACATATCGCGGAATCTAACCGGTTCGGGAGACTTGATTGTAAGGACCAACCTTAACGTAATCTCAGGCGACACGCTTTTAACGAATGGCCGAGTTCAGTTAAGTGGCAATAACTCTGCTTGGACCGGGAATCTCGTAATCGCACGAGGATCCAGTCAAATAAACGGCGCGGGTGGCAGTTTTGGCGGAAACATTACGATCGGCACCAGCGGTGATACGTTTGGAGCAGGGTTGGGCTTTAACAACGGTAACAATGACTTTATTCTTGCCAACGCAATCAACGTCGAAACCGGTGGTGCGCGTTTGATCCGCAATAATTCCGGCCCTAGCACTGGCAGCGTCACTCTCAATGGTGCGATTAACTTGTTGGGGAACGTCACGCTTGATCATGGAGGCAATGGGGATGGCAAGTCCCTTACGGCCAATGGGAATATCTCGGGGCTTGGTGGAATCATCGTTACCCGCCTGGGTCAGAATGTAACCGCAAACACGTCGGTGGTTCTCACTGGCAATAACAGCTATTCCGGTGCGACAATCATCGGAGCCGAAGGCAAGCTCGTAGTGAATAGCGCATCAGGTAACGCAATCGGTAACACCTCTGCTGTGACTCTGAATGGAGCTAATGCAACATTAACAATTACGACTGCCGAGACTATCGGGTCTCTCGCTTCCTCCGGTGTCGTAGGGGGTCTAGTTTTAACCAATAGCCTCACCACTGG
>JAIYBI010000049.1 GCA_027488595.1 Opitutaceae bacterium
ATCACATCGATCCCGGCCGCAGTGCTAGCAGCGCAAAACATCGAGGGCACCGGCCTCGTATTACGTAGCCGCAAAGGCTCGGCTGTCTGGTGCTCGGCAGGCGGTCTCGCGAATATCGCGCGCGTCGCCGAGCCATACAACGTAGACCACGTCGGGAACTGGATCGGCTACGCGCCGTGCAAGTCAATTTTAGCCGAGACAAACAAAACTGGGGTCAAGTTCTCGCGCCCAAACCGACGCGTCGCAGCTACACTGTCCCTGTTGGTTTTGGCGCTCTGTCTCGGCATCGGCACGCTGCGCGCAGCGGACGCCGGGCACTCGAATAACTCCACGGGGGGAATCTCGAAGCTCGTCATTAACGACGCTGCCTGCGGCGTAGGACTCTTGCACACGCTGCACCTCTCCGCCGAAGCTGCCGGATATTCGGTATCGACCAGCCGAGCACGCACTCAAATGGTCGCCGATCCACAGTTCGACCTGCTTCTTCCAGCGCTCGTGATTACACCTCCCGTCGATCCTAGTCATCAGGCAAAATCCCTGCTCTTACCGGTGACAGCAGTGATCAATGCCGACGAAAAACTGACGTTTTCGATGCACCTTGTTAACACTCCGACGGAAACACCGTCGACGGCGGAAATCACGCTCGAAATCAAACGCACCGACACCGGCGAAACACTCGCCCTGACCACCGCTACCACCAGCGCCCGCGGCTGGACATTGGCCTTGGTCTCGTGGCGGGCTCCTGCGCGATGCGACACAGGGGCTCTCAACATAGAAATCACGTTCCGCACCATCAAACCTGTAAAAATCACATTCCCAAGATCATTCGTAGTTAAATCATGATACACCGGCCCACGGTCGGCGCTTTGCGCCGCGTGGCCGGATTATGTAAAACCCTCCTGTCACTCAACCAACCAGCACCCACCACGCCCCGTCCATCCAGCCGGGGCTTTTTTATACCCACATGAATACCTTCGCCCCTAACTTCGCCTTCATGCCCAACGCTCCGCTCTTCCCCGTAAAAAATCCTGCGACCGCGGACCTCGAATTCACCACTAAAGACGGCACCACTTCCGTTCTGATTAACGATACCGGTGAGGGGAAAGTCCTCGTTCGGCACTTCGGCCTTATCGAAGTCTTTCCATTCACACTTCGGTGCGCAGCAAGTATGCTTCGGCATTTCTCGCAGCCAGGAAAACCAGATTGGGTTCTCGACCAGCTTCCCCTGCCACACGACGTTTCGCGACGCCATCCTTTTCGGTCATGCTTCATAATTCGTGGCCAAAACGCCAACGCGAGCGAGGGAGTTTTGGCATTCTCGCCGGCTATTTTTACCGCCGACCATGCCCGCCGATTCATCAAGCATTACCCCAAGGTGGTCTTCGTCGCCGCTTCGGAAGGTCATGTTATAAACCCGCGCTTCGCGCATCGCCTATACGAATCCAGCTAACGCACTGCGCGCGAAGCGGCCCACGAACAGCCAACGAGTCCACCTTTTCCCGGACCATAAACACACGTCACTGCCGAGGCGGCGGGCTTTGCCCGCCACGTCCACCGGCCCTTCGGCCACAATCATTCAACCCAAAGTATAACCATGAACACCACTATGCCCACTTCCCTGCCCTCTTTCGATCTCCTCATCCGCCCCGGTTCTACCGACCAAGTCGCGCTCAGCGATGATTCCTCAATGCTGATTTGGTTTCGAGCGAGCGGCATGATCGATATCTTCGTGAATCCGCCGGACCGAGATCCGCAAGTTTTCGACGCCCGCGCCAATGGCCTGCTGCCGAACCTCAAAAAGATCGCACGGGACGGCACCGAAACAAACTGGCGGATCGAGCAGCGGCCTCTACCGGATCACATCCACGGGCCTGCGGACAGTCACCGCGTTGTTTTCACCCTGATCTCAAAGCGTATTCCCCAAGCCCGAATCGCGTTCTGCGACGCCGTCGAAACCACCGCTGCCGCCGGGCTGCTGCTCGCCAGCGATCCTTCCCTGCTCGTCATCTATCTCCCGACTCAAAATGTTTTTAACAGAAACCACCCGCTCTGCCCTTAGAACGCTGTCATCCGCATCGTCACCTCTACGCCCAAAGCATCGTCGAATCGTCCGAAGGATAAATCCGCCAACCAAACCACGGAATGAGGTCAGCCGCCGAAATACTTTTCCAAGTCGTCGGTTTGCTGACGAAATTTCAAGGGGTTGGTTTTCTTCAAGCGGGCCAAGTTCTGGAGCTTCCACTGTATCGCCGGTAGTGCGGCCAAGTGCCGGCATGCTACCAAGCTCCAATCAGGAGTTCCGGCCACCAACCCAAGCAGAAATCGTTTCTGAGCATCGGTAAGTGCGGCCTTCATCTCAATACGCATACGTTCGCGTGTGCTCTTCAGATCGGCCAACGAAACTGCCTCCAGTGCCATGCCATAAAATTCGTTTTCATATGCCTGGGCCATATCGCTGTCTCGCGAAAACAGAACCTCATGCACAGGCCGGTTGTGGCCGGCCAGGTAACAGACGAAGCACTCGACCATTTCAGGCTCTAGTCCGAAGCGGCGATGCATCCAAAAGACATCGAACAAATCACGTGGATGCTGCCGATCAAATGCAGCCACAAGCTTGCTCCCGTAAAGTTCCGGGATCGCCAAGGTCGGCACCGTCAAGGCCGTGGTAAAAAGGTCGCTCGCAGATTTCACCAAGGGCCTCAGCTCCGTCGGCAACAGTGTCCCGCGAAAGACATGATTGACCTCGATTTTCACCTGCTGCTTTCCCCGGCGCACCAGAACCTTGGTTTCGTCACCGGTATGGCTATTGGCGATCTCCGCATCCAGGCCCCGGTCGTTCAGCCGTTTCTTCAAGGCATTCAGTTCGGTGCCGATTTCTGTAAGCGCATCAGCCCGCGCTTTCGCATGGGCGACGTAAACCACGTCAATGTCCACCGACAACCGCGGCATGTCTTGAATAAAAAGATTGAGCGCAGTGCCGCCCTTCATCGCAAAACACGAGGATTGGAACACATCAGGGGCGGTCTCCAATAAGAGACGCACGGTATCGACGTAGGTTTTGTCCATTATGGTTTCAGAATAAGAGTCGTTCCATCAGCTAAACGATTGACCCAGCGACCTTTCCCTTGCGGTCCGGATAATTTGCGCACTTCACCGGCCCAACCAAGATTCAATTCTTCAGCCCACTGCCGGCAGAGGCGGACCACCTTCA
>JAIYBI010000336.1 GCA_027488595.1 Opitutaceae bacterium
CCATCTCCCGTATCGGCGAAATGGGTGTCGAGCCCTTCAACGTCTCCGCCTCCCTCGTCTGCGTCTGCGCCCAGCGTCTCCTCCGCCGCGTCTGCAAAAACTGCAAGCAGTCCTACGAGCCAGCCGGCCGCGAAAAGATGCTCCTCGATAAGGCGCTCGGCTGGTCCGGCCCCGTCTTCAAAGCCAACCCCAACGGCTGCCCCCAATGCAATGGCACCGGTTACAAGGGCCGCGTCGGTATCCACGAACTCATGACGAATTCCGAGGCCCTCACCGAAGCCATCAACAACAAGGTCGAGGTCGCCCAGCTCAAGCGCATCGCGATGAAAGACGGCATGAAAACCCTGCACCAAGACTCGATGCTCAAGGTCAAGATGGGCCTCACGACGATCGAGGAAGCCCTCAGCAACGTCCCGCCCGACATGATCCAATAAACTTCGGCAGGACGGCTCCCGTCTACCTGCTCTTCTTTAACTCGGCGAGCTCCTCGACGAGGGTGTCCACCTTGCGGAAGAGGTCGGGCAGGCGCTGGCGGAGGACGTTGATGCGTTGTTCGAGTTGGTAGGGCAGGCAGGGTGAACCTTTCCAGAATGTTCCGGGGGCGACGGTGGTGTTGATGCCGGTCTGGCCGTCGGCCTTTGCTCCCTTGCCTATGGTGAGGTGTCCGGCGACACCCGCCTGGCCGCCGAGCACAACGTAGTCTTCGAGCGTGCTGCTGCCGGAAATGCCGACTTGCGCGCAAACGATACAGTGGCGGCCGATGACGACGTTATGGCCGATCATGACGAGGTTATCTATCTTGGTGCCGGCACCAATGCTGGTGCGGCTGAAGCGGGCGCGATCAATGGTGGTGTTGGCCCCGATCTCAACGTCATCCGCGATCACGACCTGACCGACTTGGGGGATTTTGACGTGCTTACCGCTGCTCGAATCGTAGCCGAAACCATCGCTGCCGAGCACGACGCCGGGATGCAAACGAACACGGTCGCCGACGATGGTCTCGGTGGCGAGATGCACACCGGCCATGAACCAGCAATCGGCGCCGATGCGGGCCCCGCGCCCGATGAAGGCCTGGGCACCGATGATGGTGCACGGGCCGATGACGGCACCGGCCTCAATCACGCAGAGCGGACCGACCGCGGCGCTCGGATCAATCTGCGCCGTGGGGTCAATAACGGCGCTGGCGTGTATGCCGGCGGCGGGACGGGGCCAAAGGGCCTGCTCGAGTCGGGCGCAAAGGGTGGCGAGGGCGGCAGAGGGATTCTCGACGAGGAAAAAAGTCTGATCGATGGCGGGTTCACCGACGTAATCGGCGGGCAGGAGGACGATGGAGGCGCGGGTGGCGGCGACCTCGGGTTTATACTTGGGATTACCGAGAAAGGAGAGCTCACCGGGGACCGAGTCCTTCAGAGCGGCGATGCCGGTAATGGTGGCGGAAGTCGCGCCGCGCACGGCGACCGGGACCAGGATGGCTTGGAGCTCTGCGGAGGAGTAGGCGAGCGTCATGGGAGGGGAGAAACCGGAAGTTGGAGAGCGGGCCGGAGCGGGGCAATGACGGAGCGGGGCAAAAAAAAGCCCGCGGCGCGGGAAGCGCGGCGGGCTTGAAGTCGGTCGTTGATTCGCAACGCCTTACTTGGCGGCAGGAACCTTGAAGAGAGGGGCGTCGCCGGTGGCGGGCGCGGCGGCGGGCTTGGCGGCGGCAGGCTTGGCGGTAGGGGCGGCAGGGGCCGGCATGTTGGCGGGGCGGCCCTTGGCGATTTCTTTCTGCACCTCTTCAGTGATGTCGTAAGAAGCGTCGGAGTAAACGACGGGATTCAGACCGATGTTGCTGAGGCCGGACTTGTCGAGGACGAGGGTCGCGCCCTTCTTCTTGGCGGTCTCCTGCACGACGGCGCCGATCTTCTCGAACATGATGCCGCGGAAGTTGGCGATGCGCTCTTGGAAAACGCGCTGGGTGCGGACGCGATAATTGTTGAGCTCGCCGAGCTTGCGCTGGCGCTCTTCGGCCTTGGGACGGAACTCGGCCTCGATCTTGGCCTTGGCCTCGGCGGAGATGGCGGGGTTGCTGGCCTTTTCCTGCATGTCCTTCATGGCCTCTTCGATGGCCTGGCCGTCTTTGACGATGCGCTCGATCTCTTCGTTGGCCTTGGCCTCGTCCACCTTGAGCTTGGCGTTCTGGTCTTCGGTCTCGTAGTGGGAATCGAGCAGCTTGGCCATGTCCACGACGAGGATCTTGGGGGCCGGCTGGGCGGATGCGGTGAGCGCGGCACCAGAGAAGGCGAACGCGGCAAGGAGGGAGGTCAGTGTTTTATTCATGCGAAGGGTTGGGAAAGGAAGGGACGTGATAGGGGGAAAGAATGACGACACGCAATTTAGAAGCGGGTGCCAAAGGAAAAGTTAAATTGCAGGCCGTTGTCGTTGGTGCTGCCGTCGGCATTGGTGGTGCCGGTGATGGGAACACCGAAGTCGAGGCTGAGCGGGGCACCGCCAACCATGAGCCGAAGGCCGACGCCGAAGTTGTCATTATAGTCCGTGTAATCGAAGTCGTAGGCGTCGGCATTCACGAAGCCGACGTCGTAGAAGAAGGCGATGCGGAGGGGATCCACGATCTCGATGCTGTATTCGATGCTGCCGAAAGCGTAGGTGTTGCCGCCGACGGGCTCGTAGGTGGGCGGGACGGCGGCGTCGGGATCGACCTCCGGGCCAGCTCCATCCGGGTCAGCCAGCGGGCCGTTCGCGGCGCCGACGGTGTCCTTCGGGCCGACATCGCGGAACTCGAAGCCGCGCAGGGTGCCGGGGCCGCCGAGGAAGAAGCGGTCAAAGTAAGGGACGCTGGAACTGTCGCCGTAGCTATCAATCACGCCGACACGGCCGATAAAGGAGAGCACCTGCGAAAGTGTCTCGAATGTCGGGTAATACTGGGCGCCGCGGAATTCGAGGCGGTAGTAATCACTCTCGCCCGCGAAGGGGCCGCCGGCGACTTCGGTGGTGAGTTCGGCGCGGTTGCCGCGGGTGGTGTTGAAGAGACGGTCGCGGGTATCGCGCAGGAGCTTGAAAGTGACCTTCGACACGCTGCGGGCACCCTCTTCCCCGAGGAGGAAGGGGGCGGTGTTGCGATTCACGTCGTTGATTTCTACGACCTCGTAGGTGTAGCCGAGCCGGCCTTCGACGAGTTCGAAGAGGCGCTTGCGGAGGTAAACCTCGGCACCGGTGCGGGTCTCGGAGTAAACGTTGCTGTAGTAATCCGAGGAGGTGCGGTAGAGGTTGAAGCCGAGGGCGAGTTCGCGCTCGAAGAGCCAGGGTTCCTCGAAGTTGAGCGTGGCCTCGCTGGAGCGGGAGCCGAGCTGGAGACGGATGCGGAACTTCTGACCGTCGCCCTGAAAGAAGGACTTGCGGTTGAAGAGGTCGAAGTTCGACTGGCTGACCTCGGCGAAGACGATGGCGCTCTCGAGCGAGCTGAAGCCGGCGCCGAAGCTGAGGTTGCCGGTGCGGCCTTCCTTAACCGCGATCTTAAGGTTGCGGCGGCCGGGGAGGTTGGTGCTCTCGGGGCTGACGTTGGTCTCTTCGAAGAAGCGGGTGTTCTCGAGGCGGAGCTTCGAGTTGTTCATGCGCACGGTGTTGAAAACGTCGCCCGGCCCGAGGGCCAGTTCGCGGAGGATGACGATGCTCTTGGTCTTGGTGTTACCCTCGATGCGGATGGACTCGACAAAGAACTTATCGCCCTCGGTGTAGGCATACTCGACGTCAATGGCGCCAGTCTCGAGGTTGGGCTTGCGGATAATGCGGACGCGGGCGTCCACGTAGCCATCCTTGCCGATGTAGTCCTCGAGGGTCTTTTGGTCTTTTTCGATCGCCGAAGGAGCGAAGATATCCCCGGTCTTGGTGCGGAGGAGCGGCAGCAGTTTCTCGGTCGGGTGAAGGGTGTTGCCGGAGATGGTAACGGTGCCGAGTTTGTAGCGGCGGCCCTCGACGATGGGGATGGTGATGATGAGACGGGAAGGCTTCGGGTAGGTGAAGATGACCTGGTCGGCGGCAATGTTCACATCGAGGAAGCCCTTCTCGCGGTAAAGATCGCGGAGCTTGTCGAGGTCGGTCTCGAACTCCTCGTCACGGTAGCGGCCGGTGCTGGTGATCCAGGAGAACCAGTTCCATGAGCGGGTCTCCATGGCTTTGCGCAGCTTGCGTTTGGAAATGTCGGTATTTCCGGTGAAATCCACCTTGCTGATGCGGACCTTGGCGCCCTCATCCACGGCGAAGACGACGCGGCCGAGTCCGGTGGTGCGGTTGCGCTCAATGCGGTAATCCACCTTGGCCTGATTAAAGCCGGACTTCTGGTAATACTCGCGGATCTTTTCGGCGTCTTCCTTCACTTGGCGCTCGTCGAGAGGCAGGTTGATCTTGGTTTTGGCCTCCTTGAGGAGACGCTTCGACTTGACGGCGCTGTTGCCCTCGAAGTCCACCGCGCTGACGCGAAACTTGGCGGTGATCTCGACCACGAGGTCAATGCGCCCGTCCACGACATTGCCACGCTTGAACTCGATGAACTCGAACTGGCCGGTGCGGTAGAGGAAACGGATATCGCGATCAATGAGGGCGTCTTCGAGCGTGCTGCCCTCTTGAAGCTGCATGTTGGCGCGCACGACCTGCTCGCTCACGTTGGCCGGCCCGACGAACTTCACCGTGATGGAATTCACGCGCAGAACGTTGGCGGCGGGGGCGGCCGATCCGCCCGCCGAGGCCGGAGCGATCGGACCAGAGCTCTGCGCCAGGAGGGGCGAGGCGACGGCGGTGAGGCCGAAGGCAAGGGCGAGGACGAGACGGGCCAAGAGGGCCCGGGGACGGTTACTGGGTGTAGTTTTCAAAGCGGGTGATCGCGTTTAGGAAAGTAAGCTTCAAGTCACCTACCTCACCATTTCGGTTTTTGGAAACGAAAAGCTCCATGGTGCCGCTGGCGACCTGGAACTTGTCGTTTTCCTCTTTGGGGCGGTTGAGCATGAGAACGACGTCGGCGTCTTGCTCGATGGAGCCGGATTCGCGAAGGTCGGAGAGGCGGGGCGCACGGTTTTCTTTTTCGGAGGAGCGGTTCAGCTGGGCGAGGACCAGCACAGGGACACCGAGTTCCTTGGCAAGGGCTTTGAGACCGCGCGACGCCTCGGCCACCTGTTGCTCGCGCGGGACGGTGCCGTCGCTCGGGCTGAGGAGTTGCAGGTAATCCACCACGATGAGCCCGAGCGGATGACGGGCGTGGAGGCGGCGCGCCTTGGCGCGAAGTTCCATGACCGAGAGCGAGCTGGAATCGTCAATGAACAGCGGCGACTTGGAGAACTCATCGGCGACGCGAAGCAGCTCCTGCTGTTCCTCGCCGTTTTTGGAGAGGAGCCCGTCGCGAAGGAGCTTCATGTTGACCCGCGAACGCGAGCACAGGAGGCGCAAGGCGAGCTGGGCAGACGACATCTCCAGCGAGAACACGAGGGTGTTCACGCCCGTGCCGCGGGCCGGCAAGGCGGCGTGTTCGGCGAAATTCATCGCGAGGGAGGTCTTGCCGCACGAGGGGCGACCGGCGAGCACGATCATCTCGGCCTTCTGCAGGCCAAAAAGGTAGCGATCAATGTCCTTGTAGCCGGTGCTCACGCCGGTGAGTTCGCCCTTTTTCATCAACATCTTGTTGATGACAACCATGGCTTCCTTGGTCGGCTCGTGCATCGGCTTGGCCCCGTCGCCGACCCGCTCTTGGGTGACTTTGAACAAGTCCTGTTCCACTTTATCCACGAACTCCTGGATTCCGCCCGTATAGCCGTAGCAGTTCTCCACCGCATGAGTCGCGGCGCGGATGATTTCGCGCAGGAGCGCGAGTTCGCGGACCTTTTCAATGAAGTAAGCCGCGCCCGCTGTCGTGGGAATCCGACCGCTGATACGGGTCAAATACGGGTAACCACCCACCTCATCGAGCTGCCGGGCGGTCTTCAGCTCCTCGGCCAGCACTGCGAGGTCTATGGGTTTGCTGAGATTATAGAGCGAAAGGAGCTGCTCGAAGATAACGCGGTTGGCGGGAACGTAGAACGAGGCCGGAGCGATTTTACCCTCCAGACAACGCGCGATAATGTCGCCGCCATCGAGCAAGCAGGCGGAGAGCAACTGCTCCTCCGCCTCGACCGAGTGGGGGGGCACGCGGCCGGCCGGTGAGGACGGAAGCGCAGGAGCGTCGGGGCGCGCACGGCGGGCGGAGCGAGGGGCGTTGCTAGGCGTGGCGGACATCGTTTGCGGTCGGGGCGCGGCGGTAGAAGGGTCGAGGCAAGGCGTGCGAAGGGCGCATGGCAAGGGGAGGTTTGGGGAATTTATTAACCGCCCCGGTCCCAACCGAAACACAGCCCACTCCGCCCAAACGCAAAAAACTCCGCCTTCCTTTCTTTCGCCGAACTTGTCTGCTTCGTTTTCGTCCGTCACCTCCTCCGTGGCCAAATCCTCCCCAGCATCCGCCTCCGCTTCTTCCCCCTCCCCCGACGCCCTCGACGGCGTGCTGGAACGCATCATCTTCGCCAACGAGGAGAACCACTACACTATCGCCGAGTTCATGCCCGACGGCGGCGACGAGCGCGTCACCATCGTCGGCACTCTCCCCGGCGTCCAATGCGGCGAAACCCTCCGCCTCCGCGGCACCTGGGCCAGCCACGCCCAGCACGGCGCCCAGTTCAAGATCGAGACCTTCACCTCCCAGCTCCCGTCCAGTGTGTATGGGATCCGCAAATACCTCGGCTCCGGCCTCGTTTCGGGCGTGGGCAAGGTCTACGCCAACAAGATCGCCGACGCCTTCGGGGCCGACACCTTCCGTGTCCTCAGCGAGGAATCCGGCCGCCTGCGCGATGTCCCTGGCATCGGCAAAGTCCGCGCCTCCGCCATAAAGAAGGCTTGGGACGAGCAGCGCGCCTTCCGCGAACTCTACATTTTTCTCCAGACTTACGGCGTCACCACCGGCCAGTGCGTGAAGCTCATCAACAAATACGGCGGCGAGGCCCGCCAGATTCTCACCAACGAGCCCTACCGCGTCGCCCGCGAGATTGACGGCATCGGTTTCAAAACCGCCGACCGCATTGCCATCAACCTCGGCTTCGCCAACGACGCCCCGCCCCGCCTCGACGCCGGCATCCTCTACGCCCTCGATGTCCTCCAAGAGGAGGGCCACACCGCCCTGCGCGAGATGGAGATTCGCGACTACGCCGCCGGCCTGCTCGAGACCTCCGCCGAACGCATCACCGCCCGCCTCGAGGCCCTCGTCACTTCCAAAGACCTCGCCCGCCACGCTCCCGCTGGGGTCGTTGATCCGCTCCCCGGCTCCAACCTAATCCAACTACCCGTCCTCGACCGCGCCGAGGCCAAGATTGCCGGCGCCGTCCGCCGCCTCACCCTCGTGCCCAGCGGCCTGCCGCCCATCAAAATCGACGCCGCCGTCGTCTGGGCCGAAGCCAAGGCCGGCTTCACTTTCGCCGAAGCCCAGCGCGAGGGCATACGCTCCGCCCTCGGCGCAAAAATCTCCGTCCTCACCGGCGGCCCCGGCACCGGCAAGACGTCCTCGCTCCGCGCTCTCGTTGATATCCTCAAGGCCAAAAAGGTCCGCCTCTCCCTCGCCGCCCCCACCGGCCGCGCCGCCCAGCGCCTCGCCGAATCCACCGGAGGCTTCGCGCAAACCCTCCACCGCCTGCTCAAGTTCAACCCCCAGCGCGGCGGCTTCGACGCCAACGAAGACCACCCCCTCGCCACCGATTTTCTCATCGTGGACGAGGCCTCCATGCTCGACACACGTCTCGCCGCCGCCGTCTTCGCCGCCGTGCCCGCCCGCGCCCACCTCCTCCTCGTGGGCGACACCGACCAGCTTCCCAGCGTCGGCGCCGGCAACGTCCTCAAGGACCTCATCGCCACCGGCACCGTGCCCGTCA
>JAIYBI010000254.1 GCA_027488595.1 Opitutaceae bacterium
CACCGCCTCGGCCGCGAAGCACTATTCCACAGCCGCCGAGCATCCGGATGCGCCCTACTACGCCGCTCGCATCTACGCCGAACTCCTGCGCAAGATGGATCGCCCTGCGGAGGCTTATGCCTACCTGAAGGAACTCTACGCAAAACTCCCCGCCGATAATCCCCAGGCCATGAAAAGCGTGGTCTTGGAGCGGATCCGCGAGTTGGAGACGGAAATGAACGTCGCGCAGGATCGCCGCTTCCGCGAGTAGGCCGAGGTCCGTTTTTCTCGCGCGGAGACCCGCCACCGCGAATTCCGTCGCCGTGGTTGCCGGCAACACCTTGGCTGTGCCCAAGCGTTTTATCGGCGAAAATCATTTTTCACCTTGATGCGCGTTTTAATCTTATGTTTGTTTAGTAGTTTACTCAACAAATGAGCGACGCCGCCAACATCCACCCGATCTTCGACCGCGTTCTCCCGCGCGTGGAAAAGGAAGCGCGGCTTGGTCAGCGGGGTCTGGTGATTTGGCTCTACGGGCTTTCCGGTTCGGGAAAAAGCACCCTCGCCATCGCCTTGGAGCGCCGCTTCCACGCCGAGGGTTTTGCCACCCAACTCCTCGACGGCGATAACATCCGCACCGGCCTGAATCGCGGGCTCGGTTTCAGCGACGCCGACCGCTTGGAAAACATCCGCCGTATCGCCGAGGTTGCCAAACTTTTCGCCCACACCGGTATCGTGACGCTTTGCTCCTTCATCACCCCGCTGCGCGCTCATCGCGCCCTTGCCCGCGAAATCATCGGAGCGAATGATTTGCGCGAGGTTTATGTCAAAGCCTCCTTTGATACCTGTGCCCGTCGCGACCCCAAGGGACTCTACGCCAAGGCTGCCGCCGGCGGGGTGGGGCAGTTCACCGGCAAGGACTCTTCCTTCGAAGAGCCGGGTGCCGGCGATGCCGGCACCACCCTGACCCTTGATACCGAGGCACTGCCTCCCGAAGCCTGCATCGCCGCGCTCCACGCCGACACGCTGCCGCGCATCCGCCGCTCGACATCCACGGCGTAACTTATTGGGGTCTTCCTTTCCCGGCGCGTCTTCCGCTTTCGCATTTCATTACATGTCTTCCTACAACCTCACCCATCTGGCCCAGCTCGAGCACGAAGCGATCTTCGTGCTGCGCGAGGTCGCCGCCCAGTTTGAGCGCCCGGCGCTCCTGTTTTCCGGTGGCAAAGACTCCATCGTGATGGCGCGCCTCGCTCAAAAAGCCTTCGCCCCCGCCAAGCTCCCGTTCCCGCTCGTCCACGTGGATACCGGCCATAATTTCAGCGAGGCCATCGAGTATCGCGATTGGTTCGCCGAGGATGTCGGCGCCCGCCTCATCGTCCGCTACGTAGCCGACTCCATCAAGGCCGGTCGCTGTCAGGAGGAGAAAGGCCTCAATCCGTCTCGCAATGGTCTCCAGACCGTCACTCTGCTCGATACCATCGAGGAGTTTAAATTCGACGCCTGCCTCGGCGGCGCGCGCCGTGACGAAGAAAAAGCCCGCGCCAAGGAGCGCTTTTTCTCCCACCGCGACGAGTTCGGCCAGTGGGACCCGAAGAACCAGCGCCCCGAGCTCTGGAATCTCTTCAACGGCCGTAAAAACCAGGGCGAACACTTCCGCGTTTTCCCCCTCTCCAACTGGACCGAGATGGATGTCTGGCAATACATCGCCCGCGAGAAACTCAAAATCCCCTCGATCTATTTCAGCCACCAGCGCCGCGTCGTGAATCGCAACGGCGTGCTCCTCGCCGAGTCGCCGTTCATCACCCTGCTCGATGGCGAGCACTACGAAGAGCGCACCGTGCGCTACCGCACCGTGGGTGACAGCACCTGCACCGGCGCGGTCGAGTCTCCCGCCAGCACCATGGCCGAGATCATTCAGGAAGTCGCCAGCGCCCGCGTGACCGAGCGCGGCACCCGCGCCGACGACAAACGCTCCGAGAGCTCGATGGAAGACCGCAAAAAAGCGGGGTATTTTTGATCCACACACCGGTCCTGCCTATCCCGTATCCTCTATCCAGTCTTTCGAAAAATGTCCGCCGCACTTTACGCCACGTCCACCAACGAACACACCGACGAGCACTACCTCGCCATGGACCTCCTGCGTTTCACCACCGCAGGCTCCGTTGACGACGGTAAATCCACCCTCATCGGACGCCTCCTCTACGACTCCAAGGCCATCTTCGAGGACACCCTCGAAAACCTTGAGCGCGTCACCGAGCAGCGCGGCGAGGAGACCCTCAACCTCGCCCTCCTAACCGACGGTCTCCGCGCCGAGCGCGAGCAGGGAATCACCATTGACGTCGCCTACCGCTACTTCGCCACCCCGAAGCGCAAGTTCATCATCGCCGACACTCCCGGCCACATCCAATACACGCGCAACATGGTGACCGGCGCCTCCACCGCCAACCTCGCCATCATCCTCATTGATGCGCGCAAGGGCGTGATCGAGCAAACTTGCCGCCACTCCTTCATCGCCTCCCTCATCGGCATCCCGCACGTGATCGTTGCGGTCAACAAGATGGACCTGGTGGACTTCTCCGAGGCCCGTTTTCAGGAGATCGTCGCGCAATACTCCGAGTTCGCCTCCCGCCTCAACATTCCCGACATCAAGTTCATTCCCATCAGCGCCCTTCACGGCGACAACGTGGTCGAGAACTCCGCCCGCATGCCTTGGTATCAAGGCGGCGCTCTGCTTTACACGCTCGAGACCGTCTACATCGGCAGCGATCTCAACCACATTGACCCGCGCTTCCCGGTCCAGACCGTCATCCGCCCAAACAACGACGCGCACCATGATTTCCGCGGCTTCGCCGGCCGCGTCGCCGGCGGGGTTTTCAAGCCGGGCGACGAGATCATTTCACTGCCCTCCGGCCTGCCTGCCGTAATCAAGTCCATCCACGGTCCCGAAGGCGAGCTCGCCGAGGCCTTCGCGCCCATGTCGGTCGCCATCACCCTCGACCGCGAGATAGATAGCTCGCGCGGCGACCTTTTTGCCAAACCGCACAACCAGCCCGTAGTCACCCAGGACATCGAGGCCATGGTCTGCTGGTTCTCGCCCATTAAGTTGAATCCAGCCGGCAAATACATTCTTCGTCACGCCACCCGCGAGACCAAGTGTGCGGTGAAGGCGGTGCGCTATAAAGTTAACATCAATACCCTGCACAAAAACACCGAGGACCTCACCATAGGGATGAATGACATCGGGCGTATCCACGTTCGCACTGCGGTGCCCTTGATGATAGATCCCTACAAACGCAACCGCACCACCGGCAGCTTCATCATCATTGATGAGTTTACCAATGCCACGGTTGGCGCAGGCATGATCATGTGGCCAGACGGCAGTGATCGTCCCCAGTCCGAACAGTTTGCCGACATGGGCGGACTTTGAGTCAGGGACGCCTCCGCCACGGTCTCTGGGCGCTCGCAGGATTTTGTCCGGGGGAATCAGGCGCCGTGCAGGTGGTGGAGGGTGAATTCGCCGGGGCAGTTTAGGCGGGCGGGCACGCCGCAACTGCCGGTGCCGACTGACGTGTAGCCCTGCGCGCCGGCGGCTTGCCAGGCACCGCGGATGCGTTCCCGGGGCTGGCCTTTCAGCGGAACGTGCAACCATCGTCCTCCTGGCAGGCAGAGCTGGCCGCCGTGGGTGTGGCCGCAGAGCACCAGATCGAAGCGACCTTCGGGCAGCTCGTCGGCGATCTCGGGGGAGTGCGCGAGCAGGATCGTGCAGGCGTCGGCGGGGAGGGCGGCTGCGCAGGCGGCGAGATCGTGGGTTTTGTAGAAATGGGGGTCGTCTATCCCGGCGATCCAAAGGTGCTGTCCCTCACGCTCGATGGAGGCGACCTCGTTCAAAAGAATGGGAAGCCCGGTGGCTTCGAGGTGGGGCGTTTGCTCGATGAAGTCGTGGTTGCCGAGGATGCCGTAGCGGGGTGCGGATGAAGAGAGGGAGGCGAGGAGGCGGCGGGTGTCGGCAATGGCGGGGAAGTAGTCGTCGCGGGTGGAGTTGCGAAAGTCTCCGGTGATGACGAGGGCATCATATTGCACGCCGGCGAGCCGGGCGATGAGAGCGGAAGTGAAATCGGGGTCGAGGTCGAGGTGGAGGTCGGTGAGCTGGAGGAGCCGGAAGCCCTCGAAAGCGGCGGGGAGGCGGGGAAGGCGCCAGGTGCGCTCGACGAGGAGCGGCGCAAGGTGATTGGCGCGGGCGCGGGCAAAGAGGCCGCTGGCGGTGAGGGCGAAGGCGACCAGCGCGTCGAGGGGGATGTATTTTTCCAGGGTGAAAATGCCGGCGCCCTGATGGTGGAGTCGGGCCCAGTGGCTGGCTTGGA
>JAIYBI010000481.1 GCA_027488595.1 Opitutaceae bacterium
CATGGCGCAGCGCCGACCAGTGGCAAAAGTCCTTCGAAGCGGCGGGGTTTGCTAAAATCCGGGTCGAGAGCTGCAGGCGGGACTATGTTTATCCCAGCGCTCGCGCCTTGCTGCGGCAGTTGCATGGCACGGGGGCCTTCCGTGTGGAGGAACCTCTGCCGGTCGGCGAACTCCGCGCATTCATCCGAGACTACGAACGGCGATTTGGGCACGCAGGTGGAGTGGTCTCGTCGTGGACTTTTTGCCGAATCGAAGGCGTGGCCTGAATCGCAAAACTAAGTCCAGCCGAAGCCATCGATCCGAGGAGGCAGCCGCTCCCTTACGCCCAGCCACGGCGGGAGTAATACCCATTTGATCGAGGCTGGGATTCCGTCAAAACCGCCCTCGCGCTGAGTCCGATGACACTCTGCTCGGTGCGCGGATCGCGCTCCCGCCAGTCCAGCGCGCGGATCGCGGGCGACTTCATCTGCTCCGGCAAACGCGCACCCCGCGGCACACTTCGCACGGCCGAACTCGATTTCAAATCTCCCCCGCTTGTGCTGGCGGCAAAATCGGCTCTTTTACCCGAAGTCGTTTTCCCGCTCACTCCTCCCATGTCATCCTCCGCCTCCAAAGACCGCATCCTCTCCCGCGACGTAGTTGTCACCCAAATACCGTCGGGCGATAAACACACGCTCTTCGCCGGCGCGAAGGTCTTCATCCACCAAGTCCTCGGCGGCACCTACACCGTGCAGGGCGACGCCGGCCTCTACCGCATTGATGGCAAAGACGCCGACGCCATCGGCGAACAAGTCAGCATCGAGACCGTCTCAGCCGCCACCACCGCCGACGGCGCGCCCGACCCCACCGCGCTTTGGGACCAGTTGCGCAAGGTTTACGACCCCGAGATCCCGGTGAACATCGTCGACCTCGGCCTCGTTTACTCGCTCGACGTCACCAAGGCCGACTCCGGCTTCAAGGTGGACGTCGCGATGACCCTAACCGCCCCCGGCTGCGGCATGGGACCCGCCATCGCCGAGGACGCGAAGGGCAAACTCCTCCTCGTGCCCGGCCTCAGCGAAGCCGATGTCCGCATCGTCTGGGAACCCACTTGGAACCAGTCCATGATCTCCGAAGAAGGTAAGATGAAGCTCGGCCTGATCTGAGTCTAGGTAGCGCAGGCTTCCAGCCTGCTTCACGTCAGCATCCGAAAAGCCCCGGCGTCTCCGTCGGAGCTTTTTCATGCGCCGGTCGCAACCGGGCATCGAATCGTCGTCGTAACCCCTTCTGAACGCTGCTCTGCCGCCAATATTGACGTAACTCAATTTAACCCCGCCGTCGCAGTTGGGTTACGTTTTAATGTGTCAAAATGGTCATCAAGCGCACCACTCTCACATCTTATGTGTAATGCCCGCACGTATCGCCCGCCGTTCTTTCGCCTGCTTGTCGCCATGATCGGTTGCGTGACCTTCGCACTGACGACGCTCCAAGCGGCCACGGTCTCGGCCACCTTTAATGCCGCGTCCGACACTCCCATTACCGCCGTCGGCTACACCGCGACTGGCAACACCCTGGAAATCACCTTAGGATTCGCCCCGCCCGTGGGAACCAACCTCACGGTCATCAAAAACACCGCACTCCCCTTCATCTCCGGCACTTTCAGCAACGTCCCCAACGGTTCGACGGTCAATCTCGCCTACAACGGCACAACCTACCCCTTCGTCGCCTGGTATTATGGCGGCACGGGCAACGACCTCGTCCTCCTCTGGCCAACGACAGGTCTGGCGGCTTGGGGTAATAACTCATCCGGCCAGCTGGGGGATGGTTCCACTACTCGGCGGACTACACCCGTCACAGTCGTTCAATCCGGAGTCTTGGCAGGTAAGACAGTCGCCCAGGTCGCGCGCGGGTCGAGCCACACCTTGATTCTAACCACCGAGGGCAAGGTTTACTCTTCAGGCAGCAATACGTTTGGGCAACTTGGCATCGCTATTGCGACCGCACAAACGACGACTCCCGTGGCTGTAGATACCACTGAAGGTTTAAGCGCTCTCTTCGGAAAACGTGTCATCTCCATCGCCGCAGGCTCCTCACATTCCCTCGCACTTTGCTCCGACGGCTTGCTTGTGGCGTGGGGAAGGAACGACACCGCTCAGCTCGGGGATGGTTTCGTGAATTCAGGTCGAAGCACGCCTGGTCGTGTGATTGACGCATTCTACAGCCCTCTTTACGGTAGGTCCGTGGTCGCCGTCTCCGCAGGCAGCGGGCACACACTCGCTCTTTGCTCCGATGGAACCGTTGCGTCATGGGGCCTAAACGGCTCGGGGCAGCTCGGCGACGGCTCCACCACTCGACGCGATTGGCCCGTCGCAGTAAATTCATCCAGCGGTTCCAGCGCCCTCTTCGGCAGGACAGTCGTAGCCATCTCCGCCGGCACCGACCACTCACTTGCCCTTTGCGCTGACGGCGCTATCGCTTCTTGGGGCAGTAATCTTGACGGAACGATTGGAGACGGATCCCCGACAACCACGGTGCGCACCACAGCAGTGATGGTAGGCACAGGAAGCGGCACCAGTGCGCTTTTCGGAAAATCTGTCGTGGCGATAGCCGCAGCCCCGACACATTCCCTCGCCCTTTGCTCCGATGGAACTGTCGCAGCCTGGGGACTTAATGGCGTCGGCGAGCTTGGCGACGGTTCCACCACACGACGCACCCTGCCGGTCGTCGTGAACAACACAGGTGGCTCCAGTGCGCTTTACGGAAGGTCCGTCATCGCCATTTCGGCCGGTCGTCAAAACAGCCTGGTCCTATGCTCAGATAACACACTTGTGGCCTGGGGTCACAATATCGCTGGCCAGCTTGGTGATGCTTCGACCACGACACGCATTCTCCCTGTAACGGTAAACTCCGCCAGCATCACCAGCTCGCTTTGGGGCAGAAAAGTGAGCGCTCCGGGTGCGACGTTTGGCTCCGATCATTCGCTGGTCATCTATGGCGCTCCGACACCCACTTTCAAGGTAGAGCTTCTCGGAAATCCCACGCAAACCCTTAGTGATGCGAGCACGGTTGATTTCGGAACGACGCTACCTGGCAAAGAGGTGCGCACCTTTCGGATTTCCAACGGAACGCCAAATTCACTGCCGCTATACAACTCAAGCGTCGTTTTAAGCGGCCCTGATTCAGGGGCATTCGCCCTGCTCGATGCTTTGCCAGCCGCACTTCCTCCAAATGCGTCCACGGATGTCCGCATTGCCCTAATTGGCTCCACCGCTGGCGGCAAATACGCCACGTTACGTATCAGCAGCAACACCCCCGCCGTATCACCCGTCACAATTACACTCACTGGAACAATCCATAACAACGCCTCGGTTACCCTTACCTCCCCCGCCAATGACGCACTCGTTCTCACACCTACTGACCTGTCCTCAACGAACATCGCCATAACGCTGGATTTTGTCGCAAAAGCTGGAACCCCGTTAACGGTGATCAAACATACAGGTGTTTCGTTCATCGGCGCGCCATTCAAAAACCTGCCCAATGGATCCACTGTTAACCTCAGTTACAATGGCACTACGTATCCCTTCATTGCTTGGTATTACGGAGGCG
Source organism: Opitutaceae bacterium (assembly GCA_027488595.1). Classification (GTDB taxonomy): domain Bacteria; phylum Verrucomicrobiota; class Verrucomicrobiia; order Opitutales; family Opitutaceae; genus IMCC26134_A. The sequence continues at coordinate 3,586 of JAIYBI010000481.1, forward strand.
ATGGTAACGACCTTGTTTTGCTTTGGCCTACCGTTGGCTTGTCCGCGTGGGGCGACAATGCCTACGGCCAGCTAGGAGACAATAGCACAACCTCGCGAACTACTCCCATCGCCGTCTATCAATCGGGAGTTTTGAATGGCAAAGCTATCGTTCAAGTTGTCCGTGGTTCCGATCACACTCTGGCTCTATCCAGCGATGG
>JAIYBI010000153.1 GCA_027488595.1 Opitutaceae bacterium
CCGCACCGACGCCCGCGCCCTGCCCGAGGACTACGCCGCCACCGTGCGCGAGACCATGCAGGCCCTATCCGGCGACCTCTCCGCCCACGCCGCCAAGGTCGTCCAGTCCGGCTGGATCCGCCCCGGCAACAAGAAAATCTTCAACAACGCCCAGATCTCGGACCACTTTGCCATCATCCCCACCACCGCCGAGCCCAAGTCGCTCGATGAGATGGAGGCCAAGGTTTACGACATGATCGCGCGCCGCTTTGTCGCCGCCTTCTACCCCGAGGCCCAATTCGACGTCACCACCCGCATCTCGACCGTCGCCGGCAAACACGATTTCAAAACCGAGGGCAAGGTCCTCACCGAGGCCGGTTGGCTCGCCGTTTACGGCAAAGCCGCCGCGCTCGACGACGATATCACCGGCGCCGACTCCTCCGGCAAAAAAGAGGCCACCGGCTCCTCCAAGCCCCTTCCGGCGCTGACCCAAGCCGATGCCGCGAAGGCCAAAACCCTAGACACAGTCCTCCACTCCGAGTCCACCAAGCCCCCCGCCCGCTACACGGAGGCCACTTTGCTTTCCGCCATGGAAGGCGCCGGCAAACTCGTCGAGGACGAGGATATGGCCGAGGCCATGAAGGAACGCGGCGTCGGCACCCCCGCCACCCGCGCCGACACCATTGATGGCCTCATCAACCAGAAATATATGGATCGCCAGCAGCGCGAACTCGTGCCCACCCCAAAGGCCGAGTCGTTGATCCAGTTCCTCGTTGCCGTGAAGGCGGAAGCCCTCACCTCCCCCGCCATGACCGGCGAATGGGAATTCAAGCTCCGCCAGATGGAGCACGGCCGCGTCAAACGCGACGACTTCATGAAGGAGGTCATCGCCCAGACCGTCGGCATCGTCGAGCGCGTCAAGGGCTTCGAGGAAGACGAGTCCAACTCCCGCACCACCGACATCATCTCGCCCACCGACGGCAAGCCGATGTTCGAGACCCTCCGCGGTTTCAAAACCCAGGACGGCACCCTCATGATCTACAAGGTCATGACCGGCCGCAAAATCGAGGAGTCCGAGGTGCGCCAGCTCGTCACAACCGGCGAGGTTGGCCCGCTCGACGGCTTCGTTTCCCCGCGCAACGGCGCCCGCTTCGCCGCCAAGCTCAAGATCGTGGACAACGAAAAGTCCAAGGAGCCCGGTGGCAAAAAAGTCACCATGGACTTCGGCGACAAACTCGACGTCTCCGACCTGGTCCCTTTCTGGACCGCGCCCAAGAACGGCGCCGAGCTCTGCGAGGCTCCCACCAAATACATCCTCCGCGAGAAGAACGCCGAGGGCGCCTGGGAGCAGACTTTCTCGCTCTCCCGCATCCTCTGCAAACGCGAGCTCACCCGCGACGATCTGATCACCTGCATCACCACCGGCCGCACACCGCTGATCGAGAACTTCACCAGCAAGTTCAACCGCCCCTTCAAGGCCTACCTCGTCCGCTCCGGCGCCAAGGCCAACTTCGAGTTCCCGCCTCGCGAGCCCAAGACCGGCAAGGACGGCAAGCCCGTCGAACGCAAAGCGAAAGCACCCCTCGACCTCTCCGCCGCGACCAAGCTCGGCCCCAGCGCTTCCCACAAGGACGGTATCCTCTACCAGACCGCCGACTCCTACATCGTGGCCAAGCCCGGTGCCGACGACGCCCCGCGCGCCGTCTTCACCACCAAGCTAGAGGTCTGCGGCAAGAAGCTACCCGTCGAGGAAATCCAGCTCCTCCTTGCCGAGGGTAAATCCAACCTGATCGAAGGATTCATGTCCAAAGCCGGCCGTGCCTTCAGCGCCTACCTCGTCCTCTCCAAGGACAAGAAGAAAGCCGACTTCGAATTCCCGCCTCGCTGAGGCGGAAACAAGGCAAGCCGCTCGGGGCAAGTCCCGGAGGGATGCTTGAAACCGGGTGCCCCCCGGCGCATTAGCAACCGGCGGGCGCGACTGGGTCTATGCGCGTTTCAACGCCCAGAGCTGACGCGCCTGGGTGATCGTCTTCTTCAACACTTCCGGCGTGAGCGCCTGCTTTGGATCGTCGCCGATACCTCTGGCCGGTTCGACGTGCGCCTCGATGCAAAGTCCATCCGCGCCATAGGCCACCGCCGCCAGCGCCGCCGCCGGCACGTAGCTCGCCTTGCCCACCGAATGCGAGGGATCCACCACCACGGGAGCCCAGGTTTTTTCCTTCAAGAGCGGGGTGATGCTCTCGTCGGGATGGTTGCGATAGCCGTCGAGGGTCGGCGTTGTTCCACGCGGACAAAGGATCACATTGGGGTTGCCGAAGGCCGCGATGTATTCCGCCGCCGAGATAAACTCGTTGAGCGGTCCCATGTGAATGCTGCGCTTCAGCAGCACCGCCGTATCCCGCTCGCCGATGGCTTTGCCGATCGCGCGCAGCAGCGAATAATTCAATGCGTTGCGCGCACCGACCTGGAGGGTCGTCACCCCGGCATCAAGGGCCAGTTTGATGTGGGCCTCTTCCATCACCTCGGTATCCACCGGAAGGCCCGTGCGGCGCGAGGCCTCCATGAGGATGTCGAGTGATTTTACATCGCCCTGAAACGTGTAAGGATTGGTCCGCGGCTTCCACACCCCGCCCCGCAGCGCATTTGCCCCGGCCTCTTTCACCGCCGCGGCCGTCTCGTAGAAGTAATTCGGGTTCTTGGGATCAATCGTGCAGGCGCCGGCGATGATGAAAAGCTCCTCTCCCAGCGTGACCCCGCCAATCGTGATCCGGTGGCTCGCCAAGTCCGAGCGCTTGTCCATGAGCTTGAACGGCGACTGGATCCGATCAATACGCTCGACGTAGTCGAGGCCCTCCAGCCGGTTGATCATCAACTCGTCGCGCTCATCGCCCACGATGGCGTAGATCGAGCGCATCGCACCCACGATTGGCTGAATCTTGCAGCCAAACTCCGTAACGATCGCAGTCACCTCGGCGAGTTGCTCAGACGTAAGACGGGAGGACTTGGGTAGAATCATGATCTTGTGTCTCGCAAAGAAACATATGCACCCCGCCAATGGAAGCCTGCTCAGCCCCTCGTGCCGCCCCCGAGGCAATTCCGTTCCGAGATTGAGAAACCTCTTCCGCCACCTACTTTCCTCAAAATGCTCGAACGCCCCGCACGTCTCCTTCGGTCAGTCGCGTTCGCTCTTCTGTGGATAGGACTGCTCTTCCTCCCTGTCGGCGTCGCATCACTTCAAGCCCAGTCCGGCTCGCTGCCCACCGATCGCGCGCGGGTCACCGTCGCCAGCATTCCCGACGCCTACAACCCCGCCGGACCACCGCTCAAAGTCCTGCGCACCGACGCCAACACCCCCCTCCGTGCCGGCACGGCGTGGATATGGGAAAAGGACCGCCAGGAGGAGCCCGAATCCTACTACGCCTCCATGCGCGCCAAGGGCCTGAACGCCGTGCGCATGATCCTCTTCGACACTTGGGAAATCGAGGCCTACGCGCCGTCGCCCACCTTCACGCCCACCGACTGGAACGACCCCGCCTACCGCACCCGCCAGCTCGCCCGCATGGAGCGCGCCGTCAACTTCGCCTCCGTCCACGGAATGTATGTCATCATCAACTCCCATAACAAAATCCCCAACTACGCCGCCGCCTACAACGACGCCCTCTGGACCCACGTCGCCCCCTACTTCGCCGCCCGCACCCACGTTCTTTACGAGGCCGCCAACGAGCCCATGGATGGCATCGGCAACAACGGCAGCATGACGGCCAGCGCCTCCGACCGCGCCGCCGACTCCCCACGCATCCAGGCCCTCAAGCAGACCTACAACATCATTCGTAGTGGCGCGCCCGATACGCACATCATGATTCTCTCTCCGCCGGGGATCAACGACTACGCGACCGGCACCGGCCTCGGCAACCTCGCCGCCGCCTTCGCCGCCATGCCCGGCCCCGTGGACTGGACCAAAACCTCCGTCGCCTACCATCTCTACAACAACGACTCCGCCTTCGGAGCCGCCAACAACGCCGCCAATCTCCGCAATCTCCACTCCCGTTTCCCGGGCTGGCCTTCGGAAAACAATTTTCCCGCCTCCGTCTCCAACGCCACCCTCGGCATCACCGACACCTGGCGCTCCGCCCAATTCGATTCCGACATCTTCGTCAACCAGACCTGCGAGCGCCTCGGCCTCGGCTGGAGCATGTGGAACATCAACGGGCAGGCTCAACTCGATCGCAACTGGCCCGTCCTCCTGGCCGACGCCACCGCCAAGGGCTGGACTTGGACGCCCGACCCCTACTCGCCCCCGCCGGTCGTCCGCGTTTCCTCCGTGCGCGTCAATGCCGCCGGTCCCGCCGTGGGTGATTTCGCTGCCGACTCGGGCTTCACCACAACCTCAACCCAGGGCATCGGTGCCCCCGTCTCCACCTCCGGCGTCACCAACGCCGCTCCCGCCGCCCTCTACGATACCGAGCGCTGGCATTTTAGTGCGTTCACCTACACGAGCCCCGTCCTCACCGCCGGGCGCACCTACACCGTCCGCCTTCACTTCGCCGAGCGCTACGTTACCGCAGCAAGCCAACGTCGCTTCAACATCTCCGTCAACGGTGCCGCCACCGGCCCACTCTACATCGCCGATTTCGATGTCTTCGCCGCCGCCGGCAACGCAATGCACCGCGCCGTTGTCCGCACCTTTGCCGCCATCTCCCCCACCACCGAGGGTCGTATATCCATCACCCTCAGCCCGGGTTCCGCTCAACTCCCCATGATAAACGGCCTCGAAATCCTCGCCGAGCCCACCCCGTGGGAAACCTGGCGCAATGCCCGCTTCTCCTCCGCCCAGCTTGCCGACCCGACCGTGAGCGCTCCCGCCGCCGACCCCGACGCCGACGGCGTCGTCAACCTCCTCGAATACGCCCTTAACTCCACCCCCACCGATGCAGGGTCAGCCTCCGCTCCGCTAACCCAACTCACCAACTCCCGACTTCAGTTCTCCTTCATCCGGGCCCGTTCCGAACTCGATTACGTCGTGCTAGGATCAAACGACCTCGCCGCGTGGTCCACGGTCGCCACAAATCCGGGCAGCGTCAGTCTCACCAATCCCGTAACCGTCACCGACACCGTCATTCTCGACCAGCAGTCGGCCGCCCAGCGTTTCCTTCGACTTCGCATTTCTTTACCTTAGGGACCCACAGAACGTAACCTTTCACCTCGCCGCCCGTCATTCATCCCGAGGGTTCCTCCGTTTAGGCACCACTCATCCCGACGCCCGCCATGAATTCCAACTCCAAGAACTACCTCATCGCCTTCCTCGCCTGCACCACGCTCGCCGGTGCCGGTCTCGCTCTTCAGCAGCGCCAGCTCCTCGCCGAGGCCAAGGCCGCTCCCACGCTAAAAGTTACCCAGAGCAACTTCTCCACCCGCCCCGCCCAAGCCCTCACCGAACCGAAACCTGCGCCCACGCCCGCCGCCATACAAGGAGATGAAGCCAGCCCCGCGCCGGCCGCCGACGCAGCCGATGCCCGTCCCGCCGGAGGTTCCGGCCAGGGTCGCGGACAATGGGGAGCACGCATGGCCGAGCTTATGAAGGACCCGGAGTTCGTCTCCGCTTTGAAAATCGAGCAGGAATCCCGCATCGAAGACCGCTACGGCGCATTCTTCAAACAGCTCAATCTCCCGGCGGATAAAATCGCCGCCTTGAAAAGCCTCTTGGTCGAGCGCGACAACGCCCGCCGCGACGTCATGGCCAGCGCCGTTGCCCAAAAACTCGACCCGCGCGATCCCGACACCCGAAACCAACTTCGCGAGTTGACCGACCAGATGCAGGCCGAAGTTGATACCAACATTAAGACCACCATCGGTGATACTGCCTACGCTCAGCTCGAGACCTACAAGGCCACCCAGCCCCAGCGCTCCACCATATCGGATTTCAACGAAAAACTCTCCCTGAACGGCCAACCACTCAGCGATTCGCAATCCCAACAACTCACGCGCATCCTCGCCGAAACCGGCACCGTAAACGGACGCAACGCGGTCATCACCGACCAGACCATCAACCTCGCTCAGGCGGTGCTCATGCCCGCCCAGGTCGATACCCTTAAAACATTCCAAAAGCAGCAAGCCGCCGAACAACTCATCGAGAGCAAGACCCGCGGCTCCTTCTCCGGCCAAGGCCGCCCACGCGGCAACTAAGTCGCTCGGCATCCCGCCCGGCCGCTCAACGCCAGACCGCACCCGCCGCGATCCATTCATCCAGCGCCGCGATCTCCGCGACGCTCAAGCCGGGTTCGTCGCCCGGGGGCATGGCTTCGTCGTCATCGCGAGGCAGTCGCACCCTTCGCAGTAACTCGCTCGCTTCCAGCTTTCCAGGCGCGATTGCCGGACGTCCGCTTCGCCCGCCTGCAAGGGCCGCTGCACGACTGTCCAGCCGCAGTCGTCCCTTCATCTTGTCGGGACCGTGACACTCAATACAGGAACGATCCAGAATCGGCAGTATTTCCTTTTCAAATACATTGCTGGAAACAGTCCTGCTTGCGATGGCCGGACTCTGCACGGGCTTCACTGCCTCGCCCGAACGCGCCGAGACCCGGAAGTTTGCAACCTCCGGTCCGTGAGTGAGTGTCGCACCCAGATGCCCGGTCACCACGGTGGCGGCCAAAAGTGCGGCCAGCGCAACGCGCGCCGCCACGACCCGACCGCGCGCCTGCGCCAGCCAAGCCGCCACTGCCAGTCCGGCGCACACCAACCCGGCCCAGCGATGCCACTCCAGCGTTTCCGCCGGATACTTTCCCGTCGATGCAAGCACTAGTCCGGCTCCGACCGTAAGTAGACACGCCACCGCGTTCACCGCCAGAAGGCGGCGCTGATAAATCGCACCGTCCGCCGTCGGGCGTCGCCACCGGGAAAGTTCCAAGAGCCCCGCCGCCACGACAAATCCGATAGGCAGGTGCAGAAGCACCAGATGCAGGCTGCCGAGTCGTTCGAGCGAGATACCTTCCATTAACGCCAGCCAATCCATTTCCGCCCCGCCGGAAAGCCTGAACCCGTGATTTCACCCGCCGAGCGCCGAAACTAATGCGCGCAGTTTCTCGGGCGACTTGATACCCGGCGCGACCTCTACGCCACTGTTCACATCTACGAAACGCGCCCCGCTCGCGGCCCGTGCCGCCGCGATGTTGTCGGGCGACAAACCGCCGGCCAGAATCCAAGTCTTCTCCGGATGCGTCGCCGCCAGCTTGGCGAAGCCGCCCCAGTCGCCCGTGCGACCCGAACCGCCGAAACCCTCAGCGTGGAAGGTATCCATCAAAAACGTGTCCGCCAGCGGCAGCCATCCGGACGGAAACGCCGCGCCGGGCGGAAGCTTGGCGGCCAGCCACAATCGCGCCGCACCCACCGCAGCCGACCACGACGCCACCGTCGGGAGCGCCAGATCGGCCCTGGCGTGGATTTGAAAAAAATGAAAACCCGCCGCGAGCGCCGCCGCCAGTTCCGCCGCCGACGGCTCGACCAGCACGGCCACTCGGCGCGGCCCCTCCGGCAAACTCGCACGCAAGGCCTCGTAGTCCGCCTGGGAGATGTAACGCGGGGACTTCGGATACAAATTGAAGGCGATAAAATCCGCTCCCAGTTCCGCCGCCAGGCGCGCGTCCTTCGCAAGCGTGATACCGCAAATTTTGAGTCTAATTTCGCCGATCATCGTGGTGTGGTTTCCTTTGAATCCAGCGTCGCTTAAAACGCGTTCACCGTGGTGATGACGTGCTCCACCTGGGCTTCGGTAAGCTCGGGGAAAATGGGCAGGCTCACGCAAGTGGCGCAGGCCTTCTCGGCTACAGGCATCGAACCTTCCGCGTAGCCGAGTCCGGCGTAGCACTGCTGGCGATGCAGCGGCACCGGATAAATCAAATCGGTGCCGATCTCATGTTTCGCGAGATGCTCGCGCAGCGCTTCGCGGCGCGGGTGGCGAATCGTGAACTGGTGATACACGCTCTCCCCCCAAGGCACAGTGACGGGCAGGATCGTATCCGCCAGCGTGATACCCTCGCGATAGCGCTTGGCGATCGCCTGGCGGCGGGCCGTCCACTTGCCCAGATGCGGTAGCTTTACGTTCAGCAGCGCGCCCTGGAAGCCGTCCATACGGAAGTTAAAACCCACATGATCGTGGTAGTAGCGCCGGCCCGAGCCGTGCACGCGGAGGAGTTTCGCATTCTCGAACAACGCGTCATTTTTGGAGACCAGAGCCCCGCCTTCGCCGCAACCGCCGAGGTTTTTAGTCGGGTAAAAGCTAAACGTTCCCGCGTCGCCGAGTAGACCAACGGGCGTGCCTTTGTAGCGTGCGCCGACTGCTTGCGCACAGTCCTCGATTACGAAGAGTCCGTGCTTTTTTGCGATGGCGAGAATCTCGTCCATCTGCGCCGGCTGGCCGAAAAGATGCACCGCGACGATGCCCTTGGTGCGCGGTGTGATCGCCGCCTCGATTTTCGCGGGGTCGAGGTTAAAAGTGGCCGCATCCACATCCACGAAGACCGGCGTCGCACCGACGTAACTAATCCCCCACACGGTGGAGATAAACGTGAAGGGCGGCGCGATCACCTCGTCACCGCGTCCAAACTCCCCCAACACCGCCGCGACGTGGAGCGGCGAGGTGCCGCTATTTAGGCCGAGCGCGCGCGGATATCCGAGCGTTGAGGAGAAAGCTTTCTCGAAATCCTCTACGTCCTTGCCGAGGCAGAAGCGGGTGGCGTCGTAGGTGGCGGCAAGCGCGGCTAGGGCCTCAGTCCGCAGTGCCTGATGTTGGAGCGACAAATCGAGAAATGGAACCTTCATGGGTGGGTTCGTCAGGTAAGCACGCAGTGCGCGAAAACCAACCTTGTTTTCCATTATCGGTATCAGGTCGCTCGAACGTGGGTCGGCGCAAAAAAGGCGGCCGGAAAAATCCGGCCGCCTCGGGAATCACACACACGCGTCCGCTCAATCCTCGGCCTGCAGGGCGGCGACTACGGAGAAATCCTCCAGTGTGCTGGTATCGCCCTTCACCTCGCCGCCCGAGGCGATTTGCTTGAGAATGCGGCGCATAATTTTGCCCGAGCGTGTTTTCGGCAGGGCGGCGGCGAAGCGAACTTGGTCCGGCTTCGCGATCGCACCGATTTCTTTGCCGACGTGAGCGCGGAGCGCTTCTTTCAACTCAGGCGTGGCGGCGTGGCCGGTCTTGAGCGTGACGAACACGACGAGGGCCTGGCCCTTGAGATCGTCGGGGCGCCCCACTGCGGCGGCCTCGGCGACAGCGGGATGGGTCGCGAGTGCGCCCTCTACCTCCGCAGTGCCGATGCGATGGCCGGAGACATTGAGCACATCGTCCACGCGACCGATGATCCAGAAGTTGCCGTCCTTGTCCTGCCGCGCGCCGTCGCCGGTAAAATACCAGCCGGGGAACTCGCTGAAGTAGGTCTGCTTGAAGCGCTCGTCGTCACCCCAGAGCGTGCGGAGCATGGAGGGCCAGGGCTTGGTGATAACCATTTTTCCATCGGTGCCGCGCGGAACTTCCTTGCCCTTGTCGTCCACGAACTTGGGGGACACGCCGAAGAAAGGCAGCGTCGCGGTGCCGGGCACGCACGGTGTGGCACCGGGCATGGGCGAGATCATGATCGAACCGGTCTCGGTCTGCCACCATGTGTCCACTATGGGGCAACGGCCTTTGCCGATCATCTTGTGATACCAGAGCCAGGCCTCGGGACTGATGGGCTCGCCCACAGAACCCAGAAGACGTAGGGAATCCAGGTTGTGCTTGAGCACGTAGTTGTCGCCCCAGCGCATAAAGGCGCGGATCGCGGTCGGCGCGGTGTAAAGAATGGTGAGACCGTGACGGTCTATCATCTCCCAAAAACGGTCCGGCTCGGGCTGATTGGGAGCGCCTTCATAGAGGAAAAGGGTGGCGCCGTTGGAGAGGATTCCGTAAACAACGTAGCTGTGCCCGGTGATCCACCCGATGTCGGCCGAGCAGAAATAACGGTCGGTATCCTTGAGGTCGAAAACGTAGTGTGACGTGAGCTTCGCCCCGAGCAGGTATCCGGCGGAGGTGTGAAGCACTCCCTTAGGTTTTCCAGTGGAGCCGGAGGTATAGAGAATGAAAAGAGGATGCTCGGAATCGAAGGCCTTTGCCTTGTGGTGATTGGGTCCGCCTTTCCAGGCATCGTGCCACCAGATGTCGCGACCCTCTTGCATGGTGACGGGATTGCCGGTGCGCTTCAGCACAATCACACTTTGCACCGAAGGCGTCCCAGCGAGGGCGCGGTCAACGGTGGACTTGAGCTCAACGACCTTGCCGCGACGCCAGCCGCCGTCGGCGGTAATGACGAGCTTGGCTTTGCAGTCGTTGATGCGGTCTTTGATCGCCTCGGAGCTGAAGCCGCCGAAAATCACCGTATGCACCGCGCCGATACGCGCGCAGGCCAGCATGGCGATGACCGCCTCCGGCACCATCGGCATGTAAATGGCGACCCGATCACCGGGGCCCACGCCCATGTTTTCAAAAATATGCGCGAAACGGCTGACGTGGAAATAGAGCTGCCGGTAGGTGATGGTGCGAACGTCGCCGGGCTCGCCCTCGAAGATAATCGCGGCCTTGTTCTCCCGCGCGGTGCCAAGATGCCGGTCTATGCAGTTTTCGGAGACGTTCAGACGTCCACCGGTGAACCACTTCGCATGAGGCTCCTTCCAAGTGCAGACTTTGGTGAAGGGCTTGCGCCATACCAAATGCTCGTTGGCCATTCTTTTCCAGAATGTATCCGGAGAGTTGACAGACTCGGCATGAAGCTTCTTGTATGAAGCCATACTGCCAAGGTTGGCTTGGCGCTGAAACTCGGCTGAAGGTTTAAACGACCGCTTTTTGCGGGACACTGAGGTGTTTGTTTGGTCCGACACGTTGAGATGTGGTTTTAGGGTTGGGGTGCGCATTCGCTGAAAAGTTCTCAGCACATAAACGCGTTGTCCTTATTCAGACCGCTTTACACAGCGTCAAGTCCGGGTGCTCCGCATCGCCTAGGCTTTTCCTTAAATCATGGCTAAAAAATCACCCTCTAAACGCGCCTCCGCCTCGGCAGCCGCGTCCGAATCCGCCCCCGTCACCGAGTCACTCGCACTCGACACGCCGGCGGCCGCCCCTGTCGCCGCCCGCGTGCGCGCACCGGCCAAAAAGAAGATCGCCGCACCGGGCGCCGCCCCCGCCCCGGTTACCGCTGCCGTCGTCAGCGAGTTGCCCGCAACTGCGCCCGCACCCGCCGCCGAACCCATCATCGCCGCGCGTCCCTCCCCCGCCCCTGCGCCCTCCGTGGCGCCGGTGGTGGTCAATACACCTAATCCGTTAGCCAACCCGCCTCCCGCTGCCGCGCCCGTGGTTCCTGCCGTCACCGCCATCGTGCCCGCGACCTCGACTGCCCTTGCCATCACTCCCGCCTACACTCCTCCGCAGGAGAATCTCATCACCGTTGAGGGCATCCTCGACATTGACACCCAGCGCAGCGGCAACGGTGCTCTCCTCGACCCCGCTCGCAATGGCCGCCGCCGTCCGTCCGACGTTTTCATCCCCAAGGAAATGATCCGACGCTTCCGCCTCAAACAGGGCAGCATCATCAAAGGCGTCGCCTACCCCGCAGAGGGGCGCTTCCCGAATCCCAAGATGAAATTCATCGAGCTCGTGGACGGCATAGACATGGAGGTGCGCCGCAATAAATTCGATTTCACCCAGCTCACCACCATCTCGCCCGACCAGCAGCTCAAGCTGGAGTCCAAGGACGGCCGCATGACTACCCGCGCCATTGATCTCTTCTGCCCCATCGGCAAAGGCACCCGTGGCCTCATCGTCGCTCCGCCCCGCACCGGCAAAACCACCATCCTGCGCGACATCGCGATCGGCGTGATCGAAAACCACCCCGAGTGCCACGTCATGATCCTGCTCGTGGACGAGCGCCCCGAGGAGGTCACCGACTTCCGCCGCAGCGTCGGCGCCGAGGTCTGGGCGTCCTCCAACGACGACCCCGTGGAGAACCACATCCGCGTCGCTGATCTCGCCATTGATCGCGCCCGCCGCCTCGTCGAGGCCGGCCGCGATGTGGTTTTGCTGATTGATTCGCTCACCCGTCTCTCCCGCGCCCACAACACCGCCAAAAACTCCGGTCGCACCGGCTCCGGCGGTCTCGATGTGCGCGCCCTGGAAAAACCCCGTCAGCTCTTCGCCTCCGCGCGCCGCACCGAGGAAGCCGGCTCGCTCACCATCATCGCCTCCATCCTCGTCGAAACCGGCTCGCGAATGGACGATGTCATTTTTCAGGAATTCAAGGGCACGGGCAACAGCGACCTTATCCTTGATCGCAAGTGCGCCGAGCTGCGTCTCTGGCCCGCCATCAACATTCAGGCCTCCGGCACCCGTAAAGAAGAGCTTCTCATCGAGGCGAAGCGCCTTGAGACGATCCACTTTTTCCGCCGCGCCCTCGTCGCCGCCAAGATCGAGGAAGCCTGCGAGACGATGATCTCGCGCGTCTCCAAAACCCGCAACAACGACGAATTCATCAAACTCATCTCCCGCTAAGCATTACATGGAGGGCGGACGCCCCGTTTGCCGTCGTGTTCCGCAACCGTTCATTCGTTTTCACTTCCACTCAAATTACCACTTGCCCGCACCTATCGCGGACACCCATTCTTTCCCTTTAGCTTCGTCGCACCGTTCGCGGTGACCGTCTCTCCTTCGCTCCTTTAACTACTACGCATGCATAGCTTCTCAGAGCAGTGTCTCGATATGGCCCGTTCGATGTTGGGCCACAATCTGGATGCCATCCAACCCGATGGCTCCATCCTTCCCGCACCCGGCGAGGAGCCACGCCCTGACGAAGCCGGCCACGTCGCCCTCGCTCTTGGCGAATACTACCGCGCCACTGGCGAACCCACGCTCAAAGGCTACGATCTCATTGACCTGGCCGCCCGCAGCATCACCGCCCAGATGTTCACCGAGCCCCCGGCCGAGAATGGTCTCGCCTACGCCTCGCTCGGCCTCCTCTGCTTCGGCCCCTCCAAGGAGCGCAACCCCGTCTGGGAACGGCTCGTGGACGAGACCCAGCAACGTATAGACAAAGCTCTCCTCCATCGCTCCGACTACGACAACCACTGGCAGGCTTTCAACATCGCCAAAGCTGTCGCCCGCTTTTCCCTCGGTCTCTCCAAAAAGGACGAAACCTCCCGCCTCATCGAGCGCATGGTCGAGCGCATCAACGCCACCAGCTCCAACGGCTTCTTCGACGACTCCACCAGCGGCCTCGGCGGTAACTTCAATCTCTACGGCGTCATGAACTTCGTGTTCATCCGCTCCGCGCTCCAGCTCCACGCCAACTCCGGCGTGCGCGATCGCAAGCTCCCCACCCTCCGCACCTACGCCGAGAAATATATCAAGATGATGCCCGATCTCGTCCGCGCGGACGGTCTCGGCTGGACCTTCGGCCGCGCCGCCGGCGCCTATGGCCAGATGCACTGCATCAGCCTTATCCTTCAGGGCCTCCGCGACGGTTGGATCGTTGACGCCGATAAACCCAAATACTTCGACGTCCTCCGCCGCCTCTTCGTGTTCTTCTACCAGACTTACCTCGATCAGGAACACGGCTTCCTCGATCTCCGCGATGAGGAACGCACCGCCTACTCGCAGCACACCACCCGCATGGCGAACTTCGACGCCGCGCGTTACCTCTGCCAGTGGGCCCGCCTCGCCAAAACCATCGGAATGCCCATGGCCACCGGCAAACCCGAAGCCCCGCGCACGGTCGGTCGTTTTATCATCTTCGACAAATCCTCCAAGAAGGAACAGGGCCTCTTCGTTTACAAAAACGCCGAGACCGGTCTCCACGCCCAGATCCCGCTCATTAGCGCGGGCGGCCAGGTCACCGCCGACTCCCTGCCCTTCCCCCACTCGCCCGGTGTCTTCGACTGGCCGAACAACATTTACCTGCCCGTCATGGTGCCCGAGCTCACTTTCGGCACCAACGTCACCCTGCCCGCCTTTTACGGGAAAAACTGCGTCACCGGCCTCGGCCTCCGCAACAGCTTCTACTTCCGCTACGATCAACCCGAGTTGATCAACGTTCAGGAAGATATCGTCAAAGGCCTCGGCTCCGTAAAAGTCCAGTGGACCTTCACCGGACCCGCCATCAGCTGCGAATACATTTACTCGGTTAAACAGCAGGTCACGCTCGACAAATTCCGCTACCAACTCGTCATCGCCGCCCCGCACTCGAAGTATCGTGTTTCCGGCATGCCGGCGCTTGGTCCGCAGGGCCATCGCTGCACCGTGCAAAAAGACGATTTCCAGGGTGTCTGGCAGGAAACCGAGGTGGTCACGAACGATCCCGCCCATCGCACCAACTTCGGCAAGATCCACTACGTCCAGACGCTCCTCCGCGATCACCCGCTCATCATGCGTCCCGGCCAGGTCTACCGCTTCGTGGTCAACTTCGAGCCCGACGTCACCCACGTGGATTGAAGAGGCACCCAAACCGATAACGCCAAGGCGCAAAGCGTCCTTAGCGCCTTAGCGACTTTGCGTTAAAACCTGACTTCCCTCCGATGCTTTCCCGTCGCGTCATCCCCTGCCTCGACGTCCACGCCGGCCGCGTGGTCAAGGGCATCAAGTTCCTCGAACTCCGCGACGCCGGCGACCCCGTCGAGTCCGCCAAGGCCTACGACGCCCAGGGCGCCGACGAACTCGTCTTTCTCGACATCACCGCCTCCTCCGACGGTCGCGGCATCATGCACGATGTCGTTGCCCGCACCGCCGAGCAGTGCTTCATGCCCCTCACCGTCGGCGGCGGCCTGCGCACCGTGGCCGATATCGAGGCCATGCTCAAAAGCGGTGCCGATAAGGTTTCGCTCAACACCGCCGCGATCAAAGATCCCTCCCTCATTCGCGAGGCCTCAGACCGCTTCGGCGCCCAGTGCATTGTCCTCGCCATTGACGCCAAACGCGAACCCGACGGCCGCTCCTGGCGCGTTTACACCCACGGCGGACGCAACCCCACCGAACTCAACGCCGTCAAATGGGCCGAGGAAGCCGTGCGCCTCGGCGCCGGTGAAATTCTCCTCACCTCGATGGACGCCGACGGCACCCTTGCCGGCTTCGATTGCCCGCTCACGCGCGCCGTAAGCGACGCCGTGAGCGTTCCGGTCATAGCCAGCGGCGGCGCCGGCAAACTCGAACACTTTGCCGAGGTCCTCCAAACCGGCCACGCCAGCGCGGTGCTCGCCGCCAGCCTCTTCCACTTTGGCACCCTCACCGTCTCGCAGGTCAAAACCCACCTCGCGGAAAACGGTATTCCCGTCCGCCGCTGAGCCGGTTCAATCAAAGGACTACGACTGCCCGAGGTTACGTTCTCGTAACCTTCTTGCGTCTTGACGGATAGAAACGCGCGCCACTCCATCAGGCTCCACAACCGCACCCGATGTTTAAACTTCTTTGCTCCGTCGCGCTTTGCTTGTTCCTCGTCGCATGTTCGCAAGAGCAGAAGAGACCGCCAGAGCTCAGCCTGAACCAGGCCCGCTTCGGCCACGTTGCCGCCCTCGTCGGCGATGAAATTTACGTCCTTGCGGGACGCGGAAAAGAATCGGCCATCGGCACTATCGAGCGCATCAACGCCAAGCGCAAAAAGGTCGAAACCATCCCGGGCACCGTCACCCCCCGCTACTGGCTCGGCGGCGCGACCGACGGAACCACCATCTACCTCGCCGGCGGCTTGGACAACGACGACAAAACCACCGCCCTGCTCGAGGCCTGGCGGCCCGGCGAAAGTTCCGCACGCACGCTCGCCCCGATGCCCGAGGCACGTTCGCGCTTTGATTTGATTCTATTTCAAAACCGCCTCTACGCCATCGGCGGCACCGACGCAGCCGACATCCGCTCCCGCCGCGTGGACATCTACGACATCGCCACCGACAAATGGAGTCGCGGCGCCGACATGCCCTACGTTCGCGAGGGCGACGCCGAGTTGCTCGAAGACCGCATAATCGTCCCGGGCGGCTACGGCGGCGAGTATTCACTGGGCAGCGTGCTTAGCTACGATCCAAAGACGAACGCCTGGAGCGAAAACGCTCCCCTGTATCTGCCCCAAAGCGCCCACTCGATCGCCGTCATGGACGGCACGTTGTATGTCTTTGGCCACTACAACCGGATGGACCGCGTCACCGCCCGCGATCCGAAAACCGGTAGCTGGAGTATCCTCGACCTGCCTTTCTCCCTCGCTCGCCACACAGACTCGGTCTCCGACGGGAAGGAGATTTTCGTCATCGGCGGCAGCATCCAGTCACGCTCCGGCGCCGTGAACCTCGTGCAACGCTTCCCCCGTGCCAACCTCGCGGCCGCCGCACGCCGTGCCCCGACGGACAAGGAGTGGGTCCTGGCCCGCACCGTTGATCACGCCCGGCTGGACCCCGCCACCGAGGCGATAGTCTCGCGCTGGGGCGACACCCTCGCCCGCCTTCCGCGCCTGACCTTGGCGCGAAAGACCACCCTCACCGAGGGCGATGAGAAGGCCGGTCCACCCGAAGTTTTGACTCTACAGTGGCAACCCTCGCGCATCTTTCTTGCCGATGCCCGACACAAGCTCGCTTTCGACGGAGCTGAGGTCCGCGCCGAGTTAAGCGCGGAGAAGGCCGCGCTCGTGGCGCCCGCCGCGTCCCTGGAGGCTGCCCTCCAAATAGCCCGGATAGACAGCAATTCAGTGGGCTTCGACATTTCCGCGCTGGCCGGCGCCGATATCCGCCAAGCTTTGAAAAACGTCATGCTCGGCCGCGACTGGCGCATCCAGCCCGAAACCTCTTTCGACGGCGCGCCCTGCTGGGTTCTTGCCGAAACAAAGAGTGATTCGGGGAACGTGACCAAAACCACGCTCCACGTTCGCCAGAATGACGGTCTCATCCTCCGTCAACTGGTCGAGATCGAGCAGCCCGGCGAATCTCCGGGCGCCCAACCAAAGCGATTCCTGAGAGAATCAGTAAGCACCAATGTGGATCCCCTCACCGAGATCGCCCCGGATGTTTTCTCCTGGCAGCCCGACAAGGACCTTAAGCGCATCGCAGATCTTAAAGAGCTCCGCCAGCCCTAGCCCGCAGGCGGTCTCCGCCTTTCGCTCCGAATTGCCTGCGCGCTTGGCGCCATCATTAAAGAAGCCGCGGCCGTCGGTGCGTCGAATGCCGCGGCTTACCCTCGGGAAAGTCACACGAATTCCACGTCAGGGCCCACCGCATTGTTTGCACGACTGCCCGATCACGCTAGAGTGCGCAAAGATGTCCCCTTCTTCTTCCTGTCTCCGTAGGTCACTTCTCATTTTTGTCGCCCTGCTCACGGTCCTCAACGCCGCGGCGCAAACCGACTTGGTTAAACTCGCCAACCTCCGCTTTGTCGCATCCGCTTCGGGCGACGCCGATAGCTTCATCGTCAACGACGGCACCAAAGACTACCACCTGCGCCTATACCTCGTGGACGCCCCCGAGACCGCCGCTGCCGACCCCACCCTCGCCCGCCGCGTGCGCGAACAGAGCCGCTACTTCGGCGTGGCCGATCCCTCTATCGTCGTGCGTTTCGGAACCCTCGCCGCCGCCCGCACCCGAGAGCTGTTAACCGCCCCTTTCACCGCCTACACCGCCAACGCCGGTGCTCTCGGCCGCTCCGCTGATCAACGCATTTACGCCTACGTCGTCACCTCCGAAGGCAACGACCTCGGCGAACAACTCGTCCGCGAGGGCCTGGCCCGCGCCTTCGGCCAAGGCCGCGTCAACTACGCCGGCATCCCCCAGGGCGAGCAACGTGCCAAGCTGGCCGACGTCGAGCTTTCCGCCGCCCTCGCGCGCAAGGGCATCTGGGCCGAATCACAACCCGAGCGCATCGCCGCCCAACGCGCCGCCGAGCGCGCCGACACCGCCGAACTCGCCACCATTTCCCGCGAGGCCGCCGCCACTCCCGCGACCCCCTCAAACCCGTCCGACAACCAGAACCCCGCCGCCAACGTTGCGCCGATAGACCTCAACACCGCCACCACCGCCCAGCTCGACGCTCTGCCGGGCATCGGCACCGCACTCGCCAAACGCATCATCGCCGCCCGTCCTTTCGCCAGTGTGGATGACCTTGAGCGTGTCTCCGGCCTCAGCACAGCCGCTATCGCGCGCCTTCGTCCCTTGGTTTCCGTCACGTTGGAAACACCTTCGGCGGCGAAATAGTTCAACGCCCCCCCGCTTTCCGCGCCCTACGCCGGAAGGGGTATTCTCAATTCTGACTTTCGCGCCGCTTGCCCTTGGCGCGGCACTAGCTCCAATAGGCTGATGCGCCTGTCCGCTCCGCTCATCGTTTTACTCGCTGGTTTATCGCTCCTTGGCTGCTCCCGTTCCAGTTCCCCGGCGGGCACCGCAGCAAAGATCCTTAACTTCGGCAACGGAACCGAACCCGAGGAAATCGATCCTCACATCGTCACCGGGGTCACGGAGAACAACATCATCACTTCGCTCTTCGAGGGCTTGGTTAACTACCACCCTTCCGGCGAAGGCGTCTCACCCGGCGTCGCCGAAACCTGGGAAACCTCCCCCGACGGCCTCACCTGGACTTTCCATCTGCGCTCCACCGCACGCTGGTCCAACGGCGAACCGCTGACCGCGGCCGATTTTCTCCGTTCGTATCAGCGTATCCTTACGCCGACCATGACGGCAAAATACGCCGGCAATCTCTTCCACGTCGTCGGCGCCGAGGATTTCAACACCGGCAAACTCACCGACTTCTCCGCCACTGGTTTCTCCGCACCCGACCCGCACACCCTGGTCATGCGTCTCAAACATCCGGTGCCCTACTTGCTTGAGTTGCTTAAGCATTACTCGTGGTTCCCCGTCCACCTTCCCACCATCGAAAAATTCGGCCCCGCCGACCGCAAGGGCAACACCTGGACCCGCCCCGGCAATCTTGTCGGCAACGGCCCGTTTCAACTCCAGTCCTGGCTGCCCAACCAAAAAATCACCGTCACCCGCTCGCCGACCTACTGGAACGCCGCCGCCGTGAAACTCGATGGCATCGCCTTCTTCGCCGTGGACAGCGTGGACGCCGAGGAGCGCATGTTCCGCGCCGGCCAGCTCGATGTCACCAGCAGCATCCCCACCAGCAAGATCGCCGAGTATCAGAAAAACTCCCCCGACCTCATCCGGATCGATCCCTACTACGGCACCTATTTTTTCCGCCTAAACGTCACCCGTCCGCCGCTCGATGATCCCCGCGTGCGCCGCGCCCTCGCCCTCGCCATTGATCGCGACGGCATCATCAACACCATCCTTCGCGCCGGCCAGACTCCCGCCTACAACCTGACCCCGGCCTATGCCGGTTTCTCCCCGGACACCTCCCTCAAACCCGATCTCGCCGAAGCACGCCGCCTGCTCGCCGAGGCCGGTTTCCCCGAGGGCAAGGGCCTGCGCCGGCTCGAACTGCTCTACAATACTTCCGAGGCCCACAAGCAAATCGCCGAAGCCATCCAGCAGATGTGGCGCACCAACCTCGGCGTGGACATCTCCCTGCGTAACGAGGAGTGGAAGGTCTACCTCGATTCCCAACAGACCCTCAACTTCGACATCTCCCGCTCCGCTTGGATCGGCGACTATCCAAACCCCGAAACCTTCCTCGACCTCCTGATTTCCGGCGGCGGGAACAACAACACCGGTTACGCCAATCCCGAATACGACCGTCTCCTCGCCGAGGCCCTCGCCACGTCTGACGCGACCGCCCGCAACGCCCTGCACCAGCAGATGGAAAACCTGATCGTGCGCGATGTCCCCGTCATCCCGCTCTACTTCTACAAACGCGTTTTCTTAATCAACCCCCGCGTAAAGAACTGGGTTCCCAACATCCTCGACAACCGCGCCTGGCAACACATTGACCTAGACGCACCGAGCGGTGGACAGCCCAAGAACTAAGGTTTCACGCACGACCTTCGCCCTACTACCTCATGTTCCGCTTCATCCTCCGCCGCCTGCTCGAGACCATTCCAGTGCTCTTCGTGCTCGCAACCGTCACCTTCTTCATGCTCCGCCTCGTGCCTGGCGGTCCCTTCACCGCCGAGAAGGCCGTATCCAAAGAAATCATGCGGAATCTTGAG
>JAIYBI010000053.1 GCA_027488595.1 Opitutaceae bacterium
GCGCATCCGGATTTCAAGATCGAGTGGTGGTATATCACCGGGCACCTGTTCACCGGCGAGGCGCCCCCGCGGCGTTTCGGCTTTCAGGCCACGTTTTTCCGCAACGCCGCTCCACGCAATCTTCCGGCGGCGGGCACTGGGAGCGGAGGCGGTGCTCCCGCCTTTGGACATGACCAGATCTACCTGGCGCACATGGCGCTGATAGATATCGGAACCGGGCGCTTCCTTCATCAAGAGCGCCTCAATCGCGCGGGTTGGAACGCCTCCGCTTCGACCCAAACCCTCGGCGTCGTAAACGGCGACTGGTCACTCGCGTTCAAGACTCCAGCTCAGGACGCGTCTTCCGATTTAAAGGCAACTAGTCAGTCAATGACTGACAACATTGCATTGCCCTCTTCGAAGGCTGAAGCGGATGTCCCTTTGGTGTTGAACGGAGGGGTTCGTGCTGAAGCCCGCTTCGCGTTCACGCTAACACCGACCAAGCCGCTGGTGCTGTTTGGTGATGGAGGCTACTCCCGCAAGGGCTCCGCTCCCACTGCCGCCAGCTACTACCTCACCTACAGCCGGCTGGCCGCGGCCGGCACCCTTACGCTCGACGGCGTTGCGTTACCCGTTTCCGGAACCGCGTGGATGGATCACGAGATCAGTAGCAGTCAGCTCGATAAAAACCAGGTCGGTTGGGATTGGTTGAGCGTGCAGTTCCACGACGGGCGGGAACTCATGTTTTACGCGCTGCGTAACACAGATGGGAGCTTTGATCCGGCTTCCACCCTTACGTGGATTGATCGCGACGGTAAAGCCACTCGCGCCCCGTATCGTTGGGAGCCGCTCACGCGCTGGAAAAGCCCGCATACCGGAGCAATCTACCCCCGTCGTATCCGACTTACCACGACAGATCCGGCGGACGGCCGGGAGCGTGTGCTGGTGGTCGATCCTTTTCATCCTGATCAGGAGCTTGGTGGCAGTCTTGGAGGCGTCACGTATTGGGAAGGGGCGTGCCGTATTCTCGAGGCCGATGGGGTCGAAGTGGGTGCAGCCTATCTTGAGCTCACGGGTTACGATAAGGCCGTTGAAGTGTTGCGATAGTTGGCTCCGATAGAGTTTACCGAACCCCCTCATTCCTAGGGTTAGGTGGCAGCGGAGGGGAGACTCTTTGCAGTGTTTTCCGCAGGCGAAGCCCGAGTCATGGATTCGGAGATCGTTCAGCGTTTCGATCCAGCGCGAATCGCGCACGCACCTCGACTGCGGTCACGCCGGCTTCGCGAAGGGTGCGCAAGGCGAGTGCGTCGTGGCGTTTGGCGAGACGCTCGCCGTGTTCATCCAGCATGAGCGGAGCGTGGGCAAAGGACGGTGCGGGTGCCTTGAGGGCACGCAGCAGGAGAAGTTGACGGAAGGTTGATCGCACGAGGTCTGCTCCGCGCACCACCTCGGTGATGCCGAGCGCGGCGTCGTCCACTGCGCAGGCGAGTTGGTAGCTGGGCAGGCCGTCCTTTCTCCATACGAGGAAGTCGCCGAAGTCTTGCCCGGCAAGGGCGGATTGCGGCCCGGCAAGGGCGTCGGTGAATGCGAGCGTTTCGCCGTCAGGCACTCGAAAGCGCCAGTTTTGGGCGAAACCGGCCGTATCAATTGCAGGCAAAGGAACCTCCGGCGAAGGACGCCACTCGATCGGGTAGAGTGGTTCGTCGTCGGCTGCGTTGCCCTCATGCGGGGCGGCGAGTGCTTCCGCCAGATCGCGCCGAGAGCGGTGGCAGGGGTAGATGAGGTTTGCGGAGTGGAGACGCACAAGTGCTTCCCGGTAGAGCGGAAGTCGGGCGGACTGGAAGTAAACGGGCGCTTCCGTGGCGAGCCCCAGCCATGCGAGGTCTTCGAGCGCGGAGTCTACATAGGCAGGGCGGCAGCGAGACGTATCGAGGTCATCAATACGAAGCAGAAGTCGGCCCCGGGCGGCGCGTGCACGTTCGGCAGCGATCCAGAACGTGCGCGCGTGCCCGATATGGAGGTGCCCGGTGGGTGAGGGGGCCAGCCGTCCGACATAGGGACGGGTAGGGGCGGGGCTAACCACGGTGGTCGAGGTGTCGGCAGGGATCATCCTAAAGAAAGCGGTGAAAACTGACCATGGATCAGGCGGGTTGACACGGATAAACGGTGAATTGGAGATCCTTTGAAATGAAGCCGGCCTACGACTCGGTCAGAATCGGGTTCGGTTTTGGGTGCGCCTCAATGGCGGCTTTCTGAGCCGACCGAGTTTGTGGTCCGCGCTTTAGCGAGGCCCCACGTCTCCTGCTCGTTTGAGGTTTTACGAACCGTCTGCGGGCGGTGCTTAGTCCAATCCGAACACCGCCTTGGAATACGCCTCGGGGTCGAAGGGTTGCAGGTCTTCCTTCTGCTCGCCCAGGCCGACGTAGTGAATCGGCAGCTTCAAGGCGCGCCAGATGCCCACCACCGCGCCGCCGCGACTGGTGCCGTCGAGCTTCGTCACCACCAAGCCGGTGAGGCCGAAGCTTTGGTGAAACACGCGGGCCTGCTCGATCGAATTGCTGCCCAGCGAACCATCGACCACCAACCACGCGAAATGCGGCGCGCTGGGGTCGAGTTTTTGCAGGACGCGGCGGATCTTCGCCAGCTCTTCCATGAGGTTGCTCTTGGTGTGCAGGCGGCCCGCCGTATCAATGATCACGACGTCCTTGCCGCGGCTCTTGCCGGCCTGAAGCGCATCGTAGGCGACGGCCGCCGCGTCCGCACCGGTATGGCTGGCGACGACGTCTAGCTTCAGTCGCTCGGCCCAGGTTTTGAGCTGCTCCACGGCGGCAGCGCGGAAGGTGTCGCACGCCGCCACGAGCACGGACTTACCCTCTTCCTGCAAAGCCCAGGCGAGTTTCGCGGTCGTGGTAGTTTTGCCGGAGCCGTTCACGCCAATCATTACGATAACGGCGGGCATGCCGTCGGGGCGCTTCACCAGGGCGGGCGCGCCAGCGCTGCTGGCCAGCACGCGGGTGAGCACCGAGGCGCCGATCTCGGCGGCCTGCTTGCCGGCGAGCTGCGGGTCCTTGCGGTAGGCGGTCTTGATCTCGGCGAGAATCTCGTTGGTCGTTTCGACGCCGAAGTCGGCGGTGATGAGCGCCTCTTCCAGCTCCTCGATGGAGGAGGCGTCAATCTTGCGCCCGCCAAAGAGTGAGTGGGTCTTGGCGCTGATCGCCGCGACCGTCTTGGCGAGGCCTTCTTTGAACTTTTTGAAGAGACCAAACATGCGCGTGATTAGCTGAGTGAGGCGGGAAAAGAGCCGGCCTCAGGTGATCTTGCGCGAATCGCGGCCGACCTGGTCCTTGAGTTTATCGAGGATGCCGTTGATGAAGCGCTTGGCGTCGGCGTTGGAGAACTGCTTGGAGAGATCAATCGCCTCGTTGATCGAAACTACGGGCGGGATGTCCTTGCGGTATATCATCTCGAAAATCGCGAGCCGCATGATCGCGAGGTCAATCTTGGCGATGCGGTCGAAATCCCAGTTCTGGGCCAGGCCGCGGATGCGGCCGTCAATCTCGTCCACATGTTCGATCACGCCGTGGATCAGCTCTTCCCCGAAGGCGTAGTGTTCGCGCGGCTTGGCGTCTTCGAGTTGCGCGTAAAACCCGGTGATATCGTCAGCGAGATTTTCCGGGATATTAATGCTCCAGGAGAACAGGTATTGCAGGGCGATGACCCGGCCATCGCGGCGCTGGGCAAAAAGGGCTTTGTTACTCATGTCAGGAAAATTGACGTTTCAAATTGGCCATCTCGAGCGCGGCGGAGGCAAACTCGGCGCCGCGATTGATCGCGCCCCGGCAACGCTCCTCGGCCTGCGCAGGCGTCTCGGCCACCACGACTCCCGCGATCACCGGCACGGCGGCGTCGAGCGCCACGCGTTGCAGGCCCTCCGACGCGGCGAAGGAGACGAGTTCGTAGTGCAGGGTGCCGCCACGAATCACCACTCCGAGCGCGACCACGGCGTCGAGCTTGGTCTGGCGCAACAAGAGCTGCACGCCGCTGGGCAACTCGTTCGCGCCCGGCACGCGCACCACCGGCAGACCGGACTCGGAAACTCCGGCGGCCAGCAGGCGGGTGCGCACCTGCGCGACCAGCGCGTCCACCAGCTCGGCGTTGTAGCGTGAGGCTACGATACCGATGGATAAACCGGCTCCGGAAAGGGACAATGGGCTGGGCGCGTCGAGGCTCATGGCAAAGAAGAGAAGGTGCATCCATGCGACCCGCTTTCACCGTAGGCAAACGGGAAATGCCGTCTACACCCGCGAGCCCGCCCCGCTGCGGACCGCCTCAACCGCGCCAGGTGAAGGCGTGGCACAGCGCAACGCCGGCAGCATCGGCCTCGTCGCTCGCGAGCTGGCGACCATGGCCCAGCAGGGCCATCACGGTGCGCGCCATCTGCTCCTTGCTCGCGCGGCCGGCGCCGACCACCGCCTGCTTCACGCGCAGGGGGGCGTATTCCCAGACCTCGTCGTGACCGTGGATGGCTGCCGCCGCGATGGCCGCGCCGCGCGCCGCGCCGAGGATTTGCGCAGTCTGAAAGTTCTGCACGTAGATCGTCTGCTCCAACGCCACGTGGCGGACCTCGGACCCTTCAAGGAACTCCGTCACCGCCTTCGAGATTTCGCCGAGCGCAAAGGCCATGCTTTTTTTCGGGTGGACCTTCACCGTGCGGCAGCGAAGCAATAAAGGCTCCCTCCCGGATTTGAACTCGATCAAGGCCAGACCGGTGCCGCGCAGGGATGGATCAATGCCCAGCACCTGGCCGGAGAACGAGACCCGCATCGCGCCCGCCAACGGATGCCCCGCAGGCCCCGCCGCCTTTCGCACCGCGCTCACCGGCACCACGGTGCCAACCGCAAGGCCCGACAGTTTACCAGCGCCAGTCTTGGCATTCGATAGCCCGCCGCCGGCGAGTTTCGCCGCCCACATTTGTCTGACGTTTTTAGAGGCCATGGATCACTTTGAACGGGAGCATCAGCCAATCAGCAGCTTCAGTCCAGCCGCCGCACTCAAAATGA
>JAIYBI010000160.1 GCA_027488595.1 Opitutaceae bacterium
ATCCGCGCCCAGGTCGGCAAGGAACGCGTGCTCCTCGGTCTCTCCGGCGGGGTCGACAGCTCCGTCGCCGCCGCACTCATTCACAAGGCCATCGGCAAGCAGCTCACTTGCGTGTTTGTGGACAACGGTCTCCTCCGCGCCGGCGAGCGAGAGCAGGTGGAAAAGCTCTACGCCGACCATTTTCACATAGATCTCCGCGTCGTTGACGCCTCGAAACTCTTTCTTGGCCGCCTCAAGGGCGTCTCCGAGCCCGAGGCCAAGCGCAAGATCATCGGCAACACCTTTGTCGAGGTATTCGAAAAATCCTTACGCTCCATCGGCGGCGCCAAGTGGCTGGCCCAAGGCACACTCTATCCCGACGTCATCGAGTCCGTGGCCATTGCCGGCAATCCCGCCGCGCTCATCAAATCGCATCACAATGTCGGCGGGCTGCCCGAGCGCATGAAGCTCAAGCTCCTCGAGCCCCTCCGTGAACTCTTCAAGGATGAGGTCCGCGCCGTCGGCGAGGCGTGCGGTCTCCCGCGCGAGGTCGTCTGGCGCCAGCCTTTCCCCGGCCCCGGTCTCGGCGTGCGTGTGGCGGGTGACATCACCAAGGCCAAGCTCGACGTGCTCAGGGCGGCCGACGCCATTCTTCAGGATGAGATGATGAAGAGCGGATTTTATTGGAAGGTCTGGCAGTCCTTTGCCGTTTATCTGCCGGTCAAATCCGTCGGCGTCATTGGCGACGAACGTAACTATGCCGATGTCATTTCGCTGCGCATTGTGGAGAGCCGCGATGCCATGACCGCCGATTGGGCCCGCCTCCCCTACGACTTGCTCGCAAAAATCTCCTCCCGCATCACCAACGAGGTGCGCGGCGTCTCCCGCGTGCTGCTCGACATCAGCTCCAAGCCGCCCGCAACGATTGAGTGGGAATAATCCGCCACCCCGGGCCTATCGCCGCTGATCCTGCGGCGTCGAAGTTCCGGTCACGGGATGGAACCCTTTGTCTTTCGCGCTTTCCTAGCATTCATCCCTTTTACAATGGTTTCTCTTACCCGTGCTTTTCTGGTATCGTCGGCGTTTTTGGTGCTCGGCTCGAGTCTCTTGTGTGCGGATGAAGCGACCATTACCCGGGCTCGCGCTTATCTGGGAAGCGAAGTCGATCTTGCGGCGGTTCGCTCCCTGCTTTTCAAGGGCGATTTAACGGTCGTCGAGCGCAAGGGTGGCACTCCTATCGCCGCCAAGCTTGAGATCGCCTTCCAGAAACCCGATCGCCAGCTGATCACCGCCACCGCGCCCGATAAAATCGAGACCACCGCCCTCAACGGTTACGAGGCTTGGCAGCGCGAGATAGATCCCGCCAACCCGTCCACCCCCCGCCTTGGTCTGCTTGGCCGGGAGCCGATCAAGCGTCTGCGGGCCAATACGTTTGAAAATCTGTCCTTCTACCGAGGCATCGAGTGTGTCGGCGGCAGGATCGAGGAACGCGGCTCGGCAAAGGTTGATGGAGTGGACTGCGTGAAACTGGCCTTCATCCACGCGGCCGATGTGGTGTTTATCCGTAGTTTTGATCGTGCCACCGGCCGCCTGGTCCAGACCGAGACCGACAACGGCGGTGTGATTCGCGAGGAGGGGGAGATTCTCTCCGGCGGGCTTCGGTTTCCCAAGCGCACCGTCACGACCAATACCCTGCCGGATGGTTCGGTGCGCACCATCTCCATCACCTTCAGCGAGGTCATCGTGAATCCCGTTCTGCCTGACGAGTTGTTCGTGATTCCGGCGCAAATGCCTTAGTCCGACGGCCCATCGCATGGTAAAGACGGGTTTGGCCCGGGGCAGTGAATGAGGCGGGCTTGTCGTTTTTACGGCTCGCAGGGCGCGGCGGGTTCACTAAGCTCGTCGCTTTATTGTCACAGAGACTTTTTGTTCTAACGACCCTACCGCCGTGCGTGTTCTCCAGTCTGCCTCCAAAACCTTCGAGTCTGAACTTGCCGCCTATTGCCGCGGTTCCACGGTGCCGAAGGAGATTCACGACAGCGTGTCGGCGATTCTTGCCGATGTGCGCCATCGGGGTGATGAGGCGGTCGGTTACTACGCTGCCAAGTTCGATGGCGCGAAACTCCGCGCCCGCGATTTTCGCATCAAGCCTTCGGATCTCGCTGCCGCCGCCAAACGCCTGCCTGCGGCCGACTTGAAGGCGCTCAAGGCCGCCCACGCCAGCATCGTTGCCTTTCACGAGAAAAGCCTGCCCAAGGATTGGCAGGGTAAAAACCCCCACGGTGCCACCGTAGGCGAGCTGAACCACCCGATCCGGCGTGTCGGCCTCTACGTGCCGGGCGGCGAAGTTCCACTGATTTCGACGGTGCTTATGACTGCCACCTTGGCGAAACTCGCGGGTTGCCCGCAGATCGCCGTCTTCACACCGTCAAACTCCTCGGGCAAGGTGGCCGATGGCACGCTCGCCGCCTTGCACCTCGTCGGCATAGACGAGGTTTATTGCATCGGAGGAGTGCAGGCCATCGCCGCCGCCGCCTACGGCACCTTGAGCATTCCGCCGGTGGATAAAATCTTCGGCCCGGGCAACGCCTACGTCTGCGAGGCCAAGCGCCAAGTTTTTGGCACCGTTGGCGTGGATTCACTTCCCGGTCCGAGCGAGGTCATGGTGATTTGTGACGAATCAGCCACCATCGCCTTCGCCGCCGCCGACCTCATTGCCCAGGCCGAGCATGGGTCCGGTCGTGAGAAAATCTACCTCGTCGCCACGAGCGCGGAGTTGCTGGAAGAGGTGAGCGTCGAGGTGCAGGCCCAGCTTAAATTCGTCTCCCGTGCGGAAAAGATCCATAGGGTGCTCGCCTCCGGCTGGGTCGGCATCGTCGCGAAAAACGCCGAGGAGATGGCCCATGCCGCCAATTTCGTCGCTCCGGAGCATCTCGAGTTGCTCGTGAAAGAGCCGCTTCAAAAGACCCTGCTAAAGACCATCACCACCGCCGGCGCGATCATGCTGGGCAATCACACGCCAACCGCCGTCGGCGATTTCACCGCCGGCCCCAGCCACGTCTTGCCCACGGGTGGAGCCGGACGCTTCTTCAGCGGCCTGCGTATCGCCGATTTCATGCGTCGCACCAGCCTGATCAGATACGACAAGGCCTCGATCAAGAAGGCCGCCCCGGTCGTCGCCGCCTTCGCCGCCATGGAGCGTCTCGACGCCCACGGCCGCAGCGTGAAGATACGCGCCCTTTGAGGCGCGGCTTCAAGTTCGTTCTCATTCTCGTCCTCGTTCTCGTTCCCGAGTTTGAGGCTTTTCGAGAACGAGAATGAGTAAGAGAACGAGAACGATTTTACCGATGCCCTCCGAACTTCAGTCCCTAGCCCTCCCGCACGTCGCGGCCATGCATGCCTACACGCCGGGCTTGCAACCCACCGAATCCGGTTGGGTAAAGCTAAATACCAACGAGTGTCCCTATCCGCCCAGCCCGCGTGCCGCCGCCGCCATCGCGGCCGAGTTGTCCGATGCGGGCGAGAAGCTCCGCCTTTATCCCAACCCCAAGGCGGCCCCGCTGCGACAACTCGTCGCCCGTCTCCACGGCCACGGTCTCACCGAGGAAAATGTGCTCATCGGCAACGGCTCCGACGATGTGCTCAACCTCCTCGTTCGCGTCTTCGGCGGCCCCGATGCGCCCACCTCGTTCACCCTCCCGAGCTACTCGCTCTATCCCGTGCTCATCGCGATCCAGGACGGCCGCTCCGTGCCCGTCCCTTTCGACCGCTCGATGAAGCTGCCGATTGACGCGCTCGCCGCCACGCCCGCCCGAGCCTGTTTCCTCACCTCGCCCAACGCGCCCACTGGTATCGGTTTTTCCAATACCGAGATCGCCGCCCTTCTCGCACGGTTTCCCGGCGTGCTCGTGCTCGACGAGACCTACGCGCCCTTCGCCCGCGAAAACGCCGTCGCCCTCCTCAATTCGCATCCGCGTCTGGTCATCACGCGTTCCCTCTCGAAGGCCCAGGGACTCGCCGGCCTGCGCGTGGGCTACTGCCTGGCGAACCCCGAGGTCATCGGCCTGCTCGACCGCGTGCGCGATAGCTACAACGTCAACCGCCTCAGTCAGGCCGGGGCCTACGCCGCACTCTCCGACGGCGGCTACTACGATGCCATCATCGGCAAGATCATCCGCACCCGCGATTATTGGTTCGGCGAACTCACCGGCACGCGCGGCTGGTTCACCTACGAGAGCCAGGCCAACTTCCTCTTCACCGAGCCGAAAAACGTCAGGGGCGAGACCGGCCCCGCCGTCGCCAAGTCACTCTACGATTTTTTCTTCGCGCGCCGCATTCTGGTGCGCGCCTTCCCGAGCCACCCGCTCACCGCCAGCTTCCTGCGTATCAGCGTCGGCACCGACGAGGAAATGCTCGTCGTTAACGAAGCGATAGACGCATGGCTGGGCGTTTAAGGGCCTTCTACGCGCCGACTCGACTTTGCCGTCCCGCTGTTTACCTCTTGGTCCTTCACCCATGCTCGCCATTCGCACCGCCACCATCGCCCGCAAGACCGCCGAGACCGACATCAAGCTCACGCTTGTTGTGGATGGCTCGGGCCGCTCCACCGTTGCCACCGGCGTGCCATTTTTTGATCATATGCTCACGCTCTTCGCGAAGCACGGGCACTTCGACCTCGACGTCACTTGCGTGGGCGACGTCGCGGTTGATTACCATCACACCGTGGAGGACGTTGGCATTGTCCTCGGCGAGGCCTTTAAAAAAGCCCTCGGCGACAAAAAGGGCATCGTCCGCTACGGTTTCTTTTATCTGCCGATGGACGAGGCGCTCGCCCGTGTCGTGGTGGACCTCTCCGGCCGCGCCGCGCTGGTTTACGAAGTCGTTTCTCCGACGATGTATGTGCGCGACTTTAATCTCATCCTCGTCAAGGAATTCGCCCGGGCTTTCAGCAATGCGCTCGCTTGTAATCTCCACGTGAAACTCGAATACGGCGAGGAGCCGCACCATGTTGCCGAGGCCATCTTCAAGGCGCTCGCGCGTGCACTCGATGCCGCCGTGTCGCTCGATCCTCGTGGCGCCGGCCAGATCCCAAGCACCAAGGGCGTGATTTGATTTCGCGTCCATGATCGCGGTCATAGATAATGGCATTTGCAATCTGCGCAGCGTGACCAAGGCCCTCGAGGCCGTGGGTGCGCAGGTGCGTGTAGTGCAAACACCCGACGAACTCGCCGCCTCCGGTGCGCAAGGTCTCGTGTTGCCCGGCGTGGGTGCGTTGCGTGATTGTGTGGCCTCGCTCCGTGCGACCGGGCTGGCCGGGAGTGTGCGCAACTGGATCGCCGCCGACCGCCCGTTTCTCGGCGTGTGCCTCGGAATGCAGGCTTTGTTTGACCACTCCGAAGAGGGCGCGGCGGGTGGCACCGACGGCTTGGGTATCTTTCCAGGTCGTGTCGTGCGGTTTCGGCGTCCGCAGGAGTTCAAAATCCCGCACATGGGATGGAACACCGTTCGATTTACCCAGCCGGATTCACCGCTGCGCGCCGGTCTGGATCTCGCGGGCGAGTCGTTCTACTTCGTGCACAGCTTCCACTGCGTGCCGGCGGAAGCGTCCCTCATCTTGGGTGAGTGCGACTACGGCGGTGTTTTTACCGCTGCAATAGGTCGCGGGCGCTGCTTCGCCACCCAGTTTCACCCAGAGAAGAGCCAGGCCAAGGGGCTTCAAATCTACCGGAACTTCGCCGCCGTCGCCGCGGACGTTGGGTAGGATTAAACGTCACCGCACCAACTCCGCATCGCTGGTTTTTCTAACAGCGGTGATTGCCGTGCTAATGGTTAGCACGCAATCGCACCCCGACGGCGGACTTTGCTTTGCAAGCGGTATCAATTTTGCTCTCTAGTCTCGAATATGGCCAACACCGCTACCCTAAAACTCGACGGCAAAGACATTCAGCTCCCGGTTTTCATCGGTTCGGAGGGGGAGAAGGCCATAGACATCGGCAAGCTTCGCTCCGACACCGGCTATATCACTTACGACGACGGCTTCGGCAACACCGGCTCGTGCCTGAGCAAGATCACCTTCATTGACGGCGAGACTGGCATCCTGCGCTACCGCGGCTACCCGATCGAGCAACTCGCAGAGCACTCCAACTTCATCGAG
>JAIYBI010000127.1 GCA_027488595.1 Opitutaceae bacterium
AGGCGAAGCAGAGTTTTTCCTGGGTGCAGAGATCGTCGAGCGCGCGGATGAGTTGCTTCGAGTGCTGCCAGAAGTTGCCGAAGCCGAGTTCCTCGACCTGGGAGACGGCGAAGCGGGCGTTTTCCTCGTCGTAGATTTTGAAGTCGGTGCGGATGACTTTTTCGGGCGGGTTGGCGAGAATGACGGAGCCCGAGCTGAAGATGAGGTCGGCGAGCTGGCGGGAATCAATGGAGGCGAGACGCGAGAGCCAGGTAAGAAGGACGGTGTCTTTCTCGGTGGAGGTGGGGCTGTTGAGGTGGAGCGTGTCGGAGATGATGCCGCTCATGAGGATGCCGGCGATCTGCGGGGTGGGGGCAAGGCCATCGCGACGGAAAAGTTCCGCGATGATGGTGCAGGTGGAGCCGACGGGATCGTTGATAAAAAGGATCGGCTGCTGGGTGGAGAGGGAGCCGAGGCGATGGTGGTCAATAATCTCGGTGATGGTGACCTCCTCGGCGCCGGTGACGGCCTGAGTCATCTCGTTATGGTCAACGAGCACGAGGCGGGTGCGGGAGGGTTTGAGGATATCGGTGCGGGTGAGGATGCCGAGCAGGCGGCCCTCCTCGCTCATGACCATGAAGGCGGCGGTGCTCTGGTTGTTGATTTTTTTGCGCAGGTCGGAAATGCGCAGATCGGGCGGGAGCGAGGCGTATTTGCGGTCTATGAGTCGATCCAGCTTTGTGGCGGAGCGAATCAGCCAGGCGGAGGTGGCGGTATCGAAGGGGCTGACGATGAGCGCGACGCCACGCGCCAGGGCGGCGGAGACGATCTCCTCCTCGGCGGGGAGGTTGCCAGTGATAACGAGCAGGCGCACGCCCATCTCGATCGAGCGGAGCTGGATGTCGCGCCGGTCGCCGACGATGATGATGGATTGTCCGGATAAAATGCCCTCGGCCGCGGCCGCTTTGCCGAAGGATTTGATATCCATCGCGCCGACGCGCACGAAGAGCTCCTCCTCGCGGGTAGGCTCCGGCAAGTGGATGGTTTTCGCGTGAAGAGCGCGGACGATGTGGTTGAGGCTGGTGTGAACCTTGCGCATCTCGCGCGGCTCGCGGACCCTCGGCACAAAGAAGCCGCCGAGTTGAAAAATGGATACGGTGCCGAGCACACGCTGATCGGCGGCGAGCACGGGCAGGATGCGCACGTCATGGGCGTCAATCAACTCGAGGGCCTCGGCGCAGGTGGCGTCGTGGGAGACACTGACGACATTGGAAACCATCACGTCGCGCACGCGCGGGGTGACGTCGGTGAGGAGCAACGGCAGCGGGTGTTGGAAGCGATTCAGGATGGCGTCAATGCGGGCGTTGGAGTTGCCGCAGCGGGCGGCGATGTAGCCGGGCAGGCCGCGCGCTTCCTTGTAAGCCGCGTAGGCGATGGCGGCGCAGATGGAGTCGGCATCGGGGTTTTTGTGGCCGATGATATAAGTGGGAGAGGAGGGGGTAGCCGTGGACATCTTGGGCCTGCAGTAAGAACGAAGCGGGTGGTTGTCTGCAAGGTGGACTGCGGGCCGGTGCGCAAGAATACAACCTTTTGCGCGTCCTCCCCGTGGCTGGATTCGCGTTCCGCGGGTTGTTGCAGGCCGGCTTTCGGCAATCGTCGCGCCCGCTTGCGCCGCCGTGCTTCCCTGCCACGGTGCCGCCATGCCATTGCGCGGACTTATCTTCGATTTTGACGGCCTTATAGTGGACACCGAGTCCGCGATCATAGACTCGTGGCAAACCATTCATCGAGAAGATGGAATTTCAGCCCGACCGGAAGTGCTCCATGCGCTCGTGGGGCACGTGGGGATCGAAACTGACATATGGGATGCGTATCCTCAAACCCGCGACAGGGTGCTGCTCGAACAGCGCCACCGCGTGCTTGCCCGTGCTTTGATGGCCGCCGCTCCCGTCCGGCCCGGGGTGGCGGACCTGCTTGCCGAGGCTCGCGCGGCCGGTCTGCGGCTGGCCGTTGCGTCCAACTCCAGTCACTCGCATGTCGAGGGCCAGTTATCCTCGCGCGGCTTGCTTGCGTTTTTTGACGCCGTGCTCTGTCGCGAAGATGTGCCGCTTGGTAAACCCGCGCCGGACCTTTACCTCGCGGCGCTCGCGCGGCTCGGCATCCCGGCGCTTGATGCGATTGCGTTTGAGGACTCGGTGCCGGGACATCTCGCCGCCGCGCGCGCCGGACTTCGAGTGGTCGTCACCCCCAATCCCGCCACCGCGAATCACGAATTTCCCCACGCCACCGTCCGTTGGGATTCGCTCCAGTCGGTGACGCTTGGGCTGCTCTCCGGTCTCACCGCCTCCGGCTAGAACAGCTCCCCCTGCCGCAGTCCTTCGCGTTTGTCGGCGTCCAGGGTGCTGTGCTCGATCAGCCAGCGCAGTGATTTTTCGCCCAACCCGGGCAGCTCGGCCAGACGGGTTAGCAACAGCGCCCCCGCCAGCGCGTCATAGAGCGCCGCGTGGTAGTGCCGCCGCTCTCCCGGACAAAAATTCGCCGCCAACTCGTCGAGCCGCGCCTGCAGGCCCTCCGCCGCCACCAGCTCCGCCAGCCCGAGTCCGCCGCCGCCCGCCCGCGCAACTCCGCCGGAGCCGCCCCGTGTTTGCTGGTAAAGCCGCCCGGTATCTATCCAAGGTCCCCAGTCGAGCATCGGGCCCGCGTCCGTTCCGCGGGTGAAATCCGGGACTGCACGGGGGTAGGGCCAGGTTGCTTTGAGCAAGGTGTTTTCCGCGTTGGCGAAATGCGCCGCCAGCGGCCCGGTTTCGCGCAGGCGGGAAAAAACATCGAACTCATCCGCGAAAGGCGCGCAGTCCGCCAGCGCATCGGCCGCCAGCCCGTGCACCGCGGTCTCCTCCGCGCGCACCCGGCCCGCCGGCCGGCAGAACCGCCCGGCTGTCGAGACGATGTTTCCGCCGCGCAGCGACACCACCCCGTATTCAAGAATCCCCGACACGGTCGAGCCCTCGAAGTCAACGAAGTGAATGAGGTGATCGGTCCAGGACATGGTGCTCACGAAACACGCGAAAATGCACGAAATCCAGTCCTCATGGCCTGACCTTCTGATTCGCTCCGTTTTTCGTGTTTTTCGTGTGTTTCGTGGTTAATCCTCCGAATCTTCACCCATGGACCTCGCACCCTATCGCGCTTTCATCGCCGAGCTCGCCGCCGAGAGCGGCCGTTTCATCCTGCCGTTTTACGGACGCACCGACCTTGCGGTGGAGTCCAAGGACGACGCGTCCCCTGTCACCGCCGCTGATCGAGGAGCCGAGGCATTGCTGCGGCGGCTGATCGAGGCGCGGTTTCCCTCTCACGGCATCATCGGCGAGGAGCTGGGCAACGTGCGCGAGGATGCCGAGTTTGTCTGGGTGCTCGATCCCATAGACGGCACGAAGGCCTTCATCACCGCCGTCCCGCTCTGGGGCACTCTCATCGCGCTGCTCCATCGCGGCCAGCCCGTGCTGGGTTGCATTCACCAACCCGTCCTCGGTCAGCTCCTGCTTGGCGATAACGTGCTTACCACCCTCAACGGCCGCCCGGTGCGTTGCCGCGCCACCACCGGGATCGCGCAGGCCACCGTGCTTACCAGCGATCACCTCAACCTTGCCCGCTACCAGAACGGCCCGGCCTGCGAACGCCTGCTCGCCCGCGCCCGCTTGGTGCGCACCTGGGGGGATTGCTACGGCTACCTGCTGCTGGCCAGCGGGCACGCGGATGTTTGCCTCGACCCGATCATGAACCCTTGGGACATCGCGGCGCTCATCCCGGTCGTGCGCGGCGCGGGCGGGGTGATCAGCGATTGGCAGGGCGGCGCGGCTTACCCGGCGGCGCATACGATCGCCGCCGCCACGCCGGAGCTGCATGGCGCCGTGGTCGCGGCTCTCCGGGCGTAACCCGGGCCGCTCCCAAAAACCGATAAATCGCTACTTCGCCGCCGGTGCCGGCACCTCGGCGGGAGCCGGAGCCTTTGCCGCTTCAGCCGCTTTGGCCGCAGCTCTCGCGGCTTCTTTTTTTGCCGCCTGCTCTTTGCCGAATTCCACGCCCAAGGCCTGAACCTTGGGCATCGCCGCCATCATGCGCGGGGCCATCACCGCCATCATTTTTTGCTGCATGGCCGGTTGTTTATCCAGCATGGCCTTGCCGCCGGCCGTCGCATAAAAATCCGCCTGGGCGCGCAGCTCTTCCTTGGTGAAGACCTCCGTGTATATCTTCGCCACGTCCTTCTTCATG
>JAIYBI010000179.1 GCA_027488595.1 Opitutaceae bacterium
CCTTTTCCCGCAAATCATCGAGCTAACCTTCCAAGGCCGCGCCGGCGAACTCCTGCGTGCCGCGCCCCCCTTTGCCAAAAACGTGCGCTACTCTTTCGGCCCGTCCGATGAATGGTGGCTCAGCATACGGCTTGGCCTCCTCTACCTTGTTTCGGGTCTTCGCGTCCTCGCCGGCCGCCTGCGTCGCGCCTGACCCCGCCCGCCGGCCGCAGGCATCCGCTCCCATCCGTTGCTCCGCATTTAACTAGGGTGTGTCTGGGTTTAAACTCAGTCCGTCGGGAGCGCGGAGTGCGGCTCGGCCAAGGCGCGAGAGGCGGAGGTGGCCCAGCGGGCCATGCCGCCTTTCGGAACGCAGGCCCAGCCGCGGTCCACGCTTCCCGCAGGGCCTTGCGGCGGGCTGAATTTAAACCCAGACGCACCCTAATGCGACCCCTAGCTCACTTTATAAAAAACTCCACCGTCGTGATCACGCGCACGATCTTCAACTCGGGCGAAGCGATGTCGCGGTCCTGGATATCCACCACGCCTTGCGTCGCCTTGCGGATCGAGCCGACCTCCGCCTTCGAGTCCTCGGCAAATTTCTGCGCCGCCTGCCGTGCGTTCGCGGTCGCCTCTTGAATCATCGCGGGCTTGATCGAGTTCACCCCATCGAACTCGAACGAAATCCGGTTGCCGTAATCCTGATTCGCCAGCGGCACGCCCTTCGCGATGAGTGCCTCGGATTTTTGTATCGCAACCTTCACTACATCCACGTTGCGGCTGCGCACCACCATCGTGATCGCGGCGTTGTAGCGCGGCAGCACCACCACATCGTCTCGTTTCCGCGAGCCGATGGTATCGTTGATGTCGGGCAGTCCGTAGATTATCTCCGCCTGCTGCACGCCGTTCTCCAGCAGGAACGTGGTCACGATCGCCTTGGCCGACGCGATCGAGGTCTGCAATTCGCCGAGCGTCTCGCCGGTGGCGACATAGCGCATGGGCCAGATGACGAGGGTCGCCTTGACCTCCCGCTCGGATAAGCCGCGCACGGTAAAATACCGGTCGAACTCGCGCCCGAGCTTCACCGCCCGCCCGACTTGATAGCCGAATACCGCGAGCCCGATGGCCAGAAAAGCGCCGAGCACGGCGAAGGAACGGGTGGTGATCATGGGCTGGTTTGGAGATAAGTTTTCCCTATTCTTCATAAGGCCGGCCGAAGGCTGCAATCCGGATACGATTCATTCGGCCCCGGTTTTGCCCGGAGATGGCACCGAAGTTTTTAACCGCTTTTGTGTCGGGGCCGTTTTCCCGAGCGCGGCATCGAGCCCGGTCCGCCTACGGAAGATTCTAGTCCAAAGCAGGCTGAGGGGTTGAAATGCGGCACGGACGCGGCGAGCGTCACGGCCTTTACACGCGATGAAACTTCTCTCTTGGAACGTAAACGGGGCGCGGGCGGGACTCGATAAAGGCACGCTGCTGCCCTGGATGGCCGCGAGCGGCGCGGACGTGATATGCCTCCAGGAGACGAAGTGCCTGCCGGCGGATGTCGCCCACGTCGTCTGGCCCGAGGGCTATTCGGCGGAGTTTTATTCGGCGGAGAAAAAAGGCTACAGCGGCACCGCCATCCTGACCCGCGTGCCGCCGCTGAGTGTGCGACGCGGCATGGGCCACCCTGATCACGACGCCGAGGGCCGCGTGCTCACGGCGGAGTTCGAAAAGTTTTGGCTCGTGAACGTTTACACGCCCAACGCGCAGGACGAACTGCGCCGCCTGCCCTATCGCCAGCAGTGGGACGCGGAGTTTTTGGCGTATTTGCAGAAGCTGGAGAAAACGAAGCCCGTGATTACCTGCGGCGACTTTAACGTGGCGCACAAAGAGATAGATCTCGCGCGGCCCAAGGAAAACGTGGCGAACCCCGGTTTCTCGCCGGAAGAGCGCGCAGGGTTTACTCGGTTTATTGATGCGGGATTTGTGGACACGTTCCGTGAGTTCGACAAAGGACCGCACAAGTATTCGTGGTGGAGCTATCGGGGCGGCGCACGTGGCCGGAACGTGGGCTGGAGAATCGACTACTTTTTGGTCTCGGCCGCGCTGAAGGGGAAATTGAAGACCGCGTGGATCGAGCCGGGTGTGCTGGGCAGCGACCATTGCCCGGTGGGCGTGGAGCTGAAACTGAAGGACTGATTTCGGGCCGCAGTTGGCGCGGAGCGGCGCGGATTCGGACAGGAATGGAGTCGGAAAGAGTGGGGCCG
Source organism: Opitutaceae bacterium (assembly GCA_027488595.1). Lineage (GTDB taxonomy): Bacteria > Verrucomicrobiota > Verrucomicrobiia > Opitutales > Opitutaceae > IMCC26134_A. Next base: position 2,232 of record JAIYBI010000179.1, read on the forward strand.
ATGTCCTCTACGAGGCAGCGTAATCTCTGCCTTTCAAGGACCGCTGCCTGCCACGCGGCGATACAACGCAGGCACCGGACGGAAAGACGCCCTGATTTTCATCTGTTCCTTGTCAGCTCCACAAAACACAGTTCAAACCTCCGAAACTTGACTCACGCAGAGGCGGAGCCTTGGCTCCGGACATGCGCCACCGCTCGGAAAGCCCGCTGATGCAGAGTAAAAACTCGTGGTTTAAGGGTTCCCAACGCATCGGGACTCCGACCTCCATTTCTTCCCGTCGATCCGGGGCCTTCGCCGCCACCCCCGCATTCCGTTGAAACGTCCACCCTCCCCTTGAACCGCTCCCGGTCCTGGCGCCGGCAAAATTTGTTACCCATTCGCATGATTAGGCGGCGTTTTCCATCAGTTAGCAGGTTCTTCGACGTTTTCGGTGGGTGCATTGGTAGTGAGGGAGCGCAGCAAGCGCTCCTGCCTTGGAGTCTTCGATGGTCCGGCGAGCGCCTGCGTCTCGGCGGAGGCGCTTCTGGGCAGAGCGTTGAGCGGGACGCTCACCGCGGCACCCGGGACGGGTGCGCTCCCCGGACCGTAAAAACCTGGCCCGCTCAACTCTCCCGCTTCTTTCCAGCCGGAGTCTTCGTGTTCTCCATCGTTCGGCAGCGTTGAAAATCTTCCCCAGCTCTTTTTCCCACACTTTTCCCAACCAAGCTCCGTGCCCCGTTTGCGTTCACTTGACACTCCCCTCCAATGAAAAAAATCCCACACCTCCGCTGGTGGATCGTCGGCCTGATCTTTTTTGCCTCCGTCCTCAACTACGTCGACCGCCAGGCACTCTCGATCCTCGCGCCCACGATCCAAAAAGATCTCGCCCTCTCCAACGAAGACTACGCCTCCGTCCTCAACTGGTTTCTGATCGCTTACACCGTCGCCCTCATCGTCTCGGGCAAAATCGTCGACCGCTTCGGCGTCCGCCTGAGCCTCGCCCTTTTCGTCGGCTGGTGGTCCATCGCCAATATACTCACCGGTTTCGCCCGCTCCTTCGGCTCCCTTGCGGCGTGCCGGTTCTTCCTCGGTCTCGGTGAAGCGGGCAACTGGACCGCCGCGCCCAAAGCCGTCTCCGAATGGTTCCCCGCCCGCGAGCGTGGGCTCGCCATCGGCATCTACACCCTCGGTGCCACCGTCGGTGCGACGCTCGCGCCCATCCTCATCGTCGGCCTCGCCTCGTGGCACAGTTGGCAGGCCGCCTTCATCATCACCGGTGCCGCCGGCCTCCTCTGGCTCATCCCTTGGCTCTGGCTCTACCGTCGCCCCGGCGAACACCCCCGCCTCTCCGACAAGGAACGCGCCCTCATCGAAGGAGGACAGGTCTCCGACCAACCCTCCACTTCCGGCACCACGCCGGCACCCACTTGGGGCAAGTGGCACCAAGTCCTCTTCCGCCGCGAAGTCCTGCTCCTCATCTTCGCCCGCATGCTCACCGATCCCGTCTGGTATTTTTTCCAATTCTGGTTCGCGAAATACCTCTACGACTCGCGCGAGCTAGCCCAGAATTCCCTCAGCGTCACTTGGGTCGTTTACCTCGCCGCCGATGTCGGTGTCCTCGCCGGCGGCTGGCTCTCCGGCTTGCTCATCGCGCGCGGCACCACTCCCGTCCGCAGCCGGCAATGGATCATGCTCGCGTGCGCCGCACTCGTCCCGCTCGGCGCGATGATCCCGCACGTCGATGCGCTCTGGCTCGTCCTCGCGTTCGGCATGGTCGCCGTCCTCGCGCACCTCGCGTGGCTGATCAACCTCAGCGCTCTCGTCGTGGACATCGTGCCGCGCGGCTCGCTCGCCTTCACCTTCGGCGTCGTCGCCGCCGGCAGTTCCCTCGGCGGTCTAATGATGAACAAAGCCGTCGGCTCCCTCGTGACCAACGCATCCTACGACCCCGCCTTCGGCTTCATGCTCCTCTTGCACCCCCTCGCGTGGCTCCTCGTCTGGCAACTCCGCCCGCGCACGGCCTGACCGCAGGCACCGCCAAGGGCACTGACCCATGGGCCAGGTTAAATCTTGGCTCCGTGGTGGAGTGACCGTGGCGGCGCACGTGGCCGGAACGTGGACCGGGGGGTATGACCACTTTTGGGTCTTGGCCGCGCTGAAGGGAAAACTGAAGAGCGCGTGGATCGAACCGGGCGTGATGGGCAGTAATCACTTTCCGGTGGGCGTGGAGCTGAAGGATTGAAGGACTGATCTTTAACCGCGGATAACGCGGAGGGACGCGGATGACGGAAGGAACGAGACGAAACGGAATGTTTAACCACGGATTAACACGGATGGACACGGATCTGGAACCCCTGGAATGGACGGAGGCGGAGGGAAAGCGGCGTGCCCAAGGGGTATCCGCGTTGATCCGTGACAAGCGTGGTGAAAACTGCCGTTTCTGGGTTCACAAATGAACACGGAACCAGAACGGACGGAATGGACGGAGGCGGAGGGGGCGGAGCTGAAGGCGCTTTTGATTGGGAGGGGGCTGCGAGTGGCGGCGGCGGAGAGCCTGACGGCGGGGCGGGTGCAAGCGCTGCTGAGCGCGGTGAGCGGCGCGTCGGGTTATCTGGCTGGCGGAGTGACGGCCTATCGCGGCGATTTAAAGGTGAGCCTGCTCGGCGTGGACCCGGCGGGCGTAAGGGACAATTGGGTGTCAGAGCAGGTGGTCACGGAAATGGCGCTCGGCGCGCGCTGGAAATTCGGGTGCGAGATCGGTGTGGCGACGACGGGCTATGCCGAGCCGGATGCGGCGCGCGACGTGGCGGTGCCCTTCGCCTGGTGGGCGGTATGCGGGCCGGATGAAGCGGTGCGAGCCGGCCGCGTTGAGGTGGCGAATGCCACGAGAACGGAAGTGCAGGCGCGAGTGGCGGCGGCGGCGTTGCGGGGATTGCTGGCAGCGTTGAAGGGGAAGTAGCGGGGAGCGCGGAGCGACCCGGGATCGGAACGGGTCGCTGGCGCTTCCCGCTACGGGGAGGAACACAAAAAAGCCCGGCGCTTTTGCGGGCGTCGGGCTTTGGTGGATACGCGAAGGACCTTTACTCGGCGGGCGGGGTGTCGGCGGCGGGGGGCTCGCCGGACGGAGCGGAGTCGGTCGCGGCAGAGTCGGCGGCGGCTTGTTGCTCTTCCTCGGTTTCGACGATTTTCGCGATGCTGAGGAGTTTGTCGCCGTCGGCGAGGGTGAGGAGTTTCACGCCTTTGCCGCCGCGCTTTACTTCGCGGATGGTGTTCACCGGGCAACGCACGCTCTGGCCCTTGGCGGTGAGGAGCATGATCTCGTCGGTGTCCTTGATGCTGAGCGCGCCGGCGATGTTGATCGAGCCGTCCTCAGGCAGATCAATGGCCCAGACGCCGTTCGCACCGCGCGCAGTGAGGCGGTAATCTTCGAAGCGGGTGCGCACACCGAGACCGGCCTGGCTGGCGACGAGGAATTTCTGCGTGTGGTCCACGACTTCGAGCACTTCGAGGTAATCGCTCGGAAGCTTGAAGCGCATACCGGTGACGCCACCGGTGGCGCGGCCGGTGTCGCGGAAGAGAATCTCGCCGGTCTCGGGGTCTTTCTCGCGGAAGCGGACGGCGAGGCCCTGGTGGGAGACGAGGATGAGTTCGTCGGCGCCGGTGGTGAGCACGCAGCCGATGACGACGTCGCCCTCGTCGAGGTTGATGCCGATGAGGCCGGCCTCGCGGGTGGAGTTGGCGTAGTCGGCGAGCGCGGTCTTTTTAATCGTGCCCATCTTGGTCGCCATGACGAGGTAGCGGTCTTCCGCGAACTCGGGGAAACAGACGGTGGATGCGACCTTCTCGCCCTCGTCGAGCGAGAGGAAGGATTTGACGGATTTGCCCTTGGCGGTGCGCACGCCCTCGGGGATCTCGTAAACCTTCTTCGCGAGACACTGGCCGTGGCTGGTGACGAAGAGAATGGTGTCGTGGGTAGAGGCGGTGAAGAGATGCTCCACAAAATCGTCCTCGTAGGTCTCGGCGCCGATGACGCCCTTGCCGCCGCGTTTTTGGGAGCGGTAGTCGGCGGAGGGAGTGCGCTTGATGAAGCCTGCGTGGGAGATGGTGATGACGCAGCCCTCGTTGGGGATGACGTCTTCCATGCGGAACTCGCCCATGGCGGCGACGATCTGGGTCTTGCGCTGGTCGCCGAACTTTTCCTTGAGGGCGAGGAGCTCGGTCTTGATGACCTCGCGCAGGCGCCAGTCGTTTTCGAGGATCTCCTTGAGGAAGGTGATGAGGTTCTGGAGTTCGAGATACTCGGCCTCGATCTTGCCGCGCTCCAGACCGGTGAGCTGGTAGAGGCGGAGTTCGAGGATGGCGTCGGTCTGGCGCTCGGAGAGCGGATACTTGGCCATCAACTTGACCTTGGCGTCCTCGCGGTTGGAGGAGGCGCGGATGATTTTGACGAAGTCGTCGAGGTTATCGAGGGCGATGATGTAGCCTTCGAGGATGTGGGCGCGGTCGAGGGCTTTTTGGAGGCGGAATTGGGTGCGGCGGGTGACGACGTCGCGGCGGTGGTCGATGTAGCAATCGATCAGCTCGCGGATGTTCATCTGCTTCGGGCGCTTCTTGTCGAGCGCGAGCAGGGTGACGCCGAAGGAGGACTCTAGGGCGGTCTTCTGGAAGAGGGCGTTGAGGATGGGCGAGGCCTGTTCGCCGCGCTTGAGCTCGATGACGACGCGGGTCTGCTCGTCGGATTCGTCGCGCACGTCGCGGATGCCCTCGATCTCCTTTTGGGTGACGAGTTCGGCGATGCGGATGACGAGGTTGGCGCGGTTAACGTTGTAGGGGATCTCGGTGATGACGAGTTGTTCGCCGCCGCCCTTCATCTCCTCGGTGTGGGCCTTGCCGCGGATGCGGACGATGCCCTTGCCGGTCTTGAGGTAGGAGAGGATGCCCTCGCGGCCGGCGATAACGCCGCCGGTCGGGAAGTCGGGGCCCTGAATGTAGCCGCAGAGGTCGTCGATCGTAGTGGTGGTGGGCTCGTCGAGGACCTTGACGATGGCGGCGATGAGCTCGTGGAGATTGTGCGGCGGGATGTTGGTCGCCATGCCGACGGCGATGCCGGTCGAGCCGTTCATCAGCAAGTTCGGGAGTGCGGCGGGCAATACGGAGGGCTCGGTGGTGGACTCCTTGTAATTGGGGATGAAGTCCACGGTGTCCTCCTCGATGTCTGCGAGGAGGTGCTCGGCGACGTCCTTGAGCCGGCACTCGGTGTAACGGTAGGCGGCGGGCGGATCGCCGTCCACCGAGCCGAAGTTACCCTGGGGATCAATGAGGGTGTAGCGCATGACCCAGTTTTGGGCGAGGCGCACGAGGGTGTCGTAAACGGAAGAGTCGCCGTGGGGGTGATAGTTTTTGAGGACCTCGCCGACGACGCCGGCGCACTTGTCGAAGGCGCGGTTGTGGAGGAGGCCC
>JAIYBI010000253.1 GCA_027488595.1 Opitutaceae bacterium
ATTTCGTTGAGCGGGAGCACACAGCTTAGCATGACGCGCTTGTCGTCGAGCGTGTCGGTGTGGTCGCACATGCCGCGTTTTTCCATGATGAGGGCGAGGATGTCGCCCATGGACTCGTTGGGGATGTGGATGGAAGCCTTGATGGTGGGCTCGCGGATATACTCGATGGTGCCCGGGTCGGGCAGGTTGACGGGGTTGTCCACCTCGATCTCGTCGGCGCCGTGGGCCTTGACCTTGTATACGACGGACGGATACGTGGAGATGATGTCCACATCGTGCTCGCGACGGATGCGCTCCTGGATGATCTCCATGTGGAGCAGCCCGAGGAAGCCGCAGCGGAAGCCGAAGCCGAGGGCGAGGGAGCTCTCGGAGGAGTAGAGGAAGGCGGCGTCGTTAAGGCGCAGGCGGCCGAGAGCGGCCTTGAGTTTTTCGTAGTCGCTGCTCTCGAGCGGATAGAGGCCGCAAAACACCATCGGGCGCACCTCTTTGTAGCCGGGCAACATCTCGGTGGCGGGGTTGCGCGCAAGGGTGAGGGTGTCGCCGATTTTGATATCGGTCGTGTCCTTGATGTTAGAGATGACGTAGCCGACATCGCCCGCGTCGAGGGTAAGCATCTTGGTCATCTTCGGGGTGAAGACGCCGACCTCTTTGATTTCGGATTTCTGATTGTTGCTCATCAGAAGCATCTGGTCGCCGGCTTTAACGGAGCCGGAGAACACGCGGGCGTAGGTAATGACGCCGCGGTAGCTATCGTAGAGGGAATCGAAGACGAGGGCGCGGGTGGCGGGGTTATGGGTCCAGCGCGGCGGCGGGATTCGCGAGATCACGGCTTCGAGGATGTCCTGAATACCGATGCCGGATTTCCCAGAGGCGAGGATGGCCTCTTCGGCGGGGATGGTGAGGATGTCCTCGAGCTGCTTCATGCAGAGTTCGAGGTTGGCCGAGGGGAGGTCGATCTTGTTGATGACCGGGATGATTTTGAGGCCCTGGGCAGTGGCGAGGTGGGCATTGGCGACGGTCTGCGCCTCGACGCCCTGCGCGGCGTCAATCAAGAGGACGGCGCCCTCGCAAGCGGCGAGCGAACGCGAAACCTCGTAGGCGAAGTCCACGTGGCCGGGGGTGTCCATGAGGTTGATCTTATAGAGATTCCCGTCCTTGGCCGGATAGGTCATGGTGACCGGGTGGGACTTGATGGTGATGCCCCGCTCCTTCTCCAGGTCCATGGAGTCGAGATGCTGCTCGGTTAGGACGCGCTGCGAGACCGTGTTGGTGTATTCGAGCAGGCGGTCGGACAAGGTCGTCTTGCCGTGGTCAACGTGGGCGATGATGCAGAAATTACGTGTAAGAGAGGAGTCCATGCGGTCAGAGGCGGCGACGCGGGAGGCGCGCGCAATCGGTCAACGTGCGGTGCAAGCGGAGCGGTTTCAAGCCGCCAGATGGAAAAGTGCAGCGACAAGAAAACCGAGCCCGTCGACTGGTTTCTGCCCGTGTAGCAGCGGTGAGCGCCACGCGGCGCGGTTACGGCCGCCTCCTTTATCGGACGATCAGGTGCGTCCGCCGACACCGTCGAAGTTGATTTCGGCGACCCCCCTCCCCTTCACCTCCCAACCCGATCCCGGGCAAAATCCAGCTTCCTAATAATTATTATGACGGGAACGGGGGGAGCGAAGCTTGATTTGGGTCCGGCATTTGCATTCGGTAAAACCTAGTGAACCCCGGCACCATGAGCGTTACCCCACCATCACCCGGCGACCGAGGCGGCGACGCGGCGCTGCGGATTGAACTGGAGCAACAGCTCACCGAGGCGATGGAGTCGCGGCGCGCGTTGCAAGCGCTGCTTGACGAACAGAAAAGCACGGACGCGGCGCTGCGAGCCAGCGAGGCGTTGCTCAATACCTCTGGCGAGATCGCCCGAACCGGCGCTTGGGAGTTGGATGCGGCCACGCCGGCGGTGCGGTGGACGGATCAGGTTTACGCGATCCATGAGGTGCCGGTGGGCGAGGTGGTGGTGTTGGCGAAGGCAATTGATTTTTATCATCCGGAGGACCGGCCCAAAGTGGCGGCGGCGGTGCAGGCCGGGCTGGAGCGGGGCGAGAGTTACGATCTAGAAGTGCGCTTGATCACCGCCAAGGGGCGACTGCTCTGGGTGCGGGCCTCGGGGCGGGCGGTGCGCGAAGGCGGCCGGGTGGTGCGGCTGTCGGGCACGTTTCAGGACATCACCGAGCGCAGGCTCGCCTACGAGCGCCTCGACCAGTTGATCGCCACGATCGACGGCGTGGTGTGGGAGGCGGATGTGGCGACCTTTGCGTTTACCTTCGTCAGCGAACAAGCGGAGCGGATTTTCGGCTACCCGCTCGCGGAGTGGACGGCGAATCCGAATTTTTGGGTAAGTCACCTTCATCCGGAGGACCGCGACCAGTCGGCGACGTATTGCATGACCGAGACTATGGCGGGACGGAACCATGGTTTCGAATACCGGATGTTTCGAGCGGACGGTCGCTTGATCTGGGTGCATGACCTCGTCTCGGTCGTGACGGAGGGCGGTCGGCCAAAGTCCATGCGCGGGTTGTTGCTCGACATCACGGCGCGAAAGACGGCGGAACTCGCCGTGAAGGAATCGGAAACGCGGTATCGGAGTCTGTTCAACCTAGCGCCGGATCCGATCATGCTGTTGTCAACCGAGACGGGCGAGGCGGGGCGGATCCTCGACGCGAACGACCTCGCCGCGTCGATCCACGGCTACACCCGAGAGGAGCTGCTGACGATGACCGTTGCGGATTTGGACACGGTGGACGCAGCCAAGCACGCACCCGAGCGGATCGCGCGTCTGAGAGCGGGCGAGCGGTTGATTTTTGAAGTGGACCACCGTCGGAAAGACGGGACGGTGTTTCCGACCGAAGTCACGGCGAGCTGCGTGGAGTTCGCGGGCCGGATCTGTATCTTGGCGTTCAACCGGGACATCACGGAGCGGAAGCGGGCGGCGGCGGCGTTGCGCGACGCGGAGACGCGCTGGCAGTTTGCCCTCGAAGCGGCGCAGGACGGAGTTTGGGACTGGAACATTGAGACGGGAGAGGTGTTTTTCTCCGCCAGATGGAAGTCGATGCTGGGCTTTGCCGAACATGAGGTCGGCGCGAGCCTCGAGGAGTTCGCCCGCTTGGCCCACCCCGAGGACGTGCAGCGATTTACCCCGAATTTGAACGAGCATTTGGCCGGACGCTCCGCGATGCATGCGACCGAATTGCGGATGCGTTGCAAGGACGGCTCATGGAAATGGGTGCAGGCGCGCGGCAAAGTGATCGAGCGCGCGGCGGACGGCACGCCCCGCCGAATGATCGGCACCCACACGGACATCGACGAAATCAAGCGCCGCGAAGAAAACGAACGCGTTCTGGTAAGGAGGCTCGATCTCGCCTTAGCTGCGGGGCGGTTTGGGACGTTTGAGCTCGATTTAAAGACGGGGCGGGCGCTTTGGGATGAACGAGCGTTTGAAATAGTGGGCCTGAAGCCCCGGGCGGAAGGTCCGAGCATCGAGGAGATCGACGCGCTGGTGGTGCCGGAAGACCGCGCGCGGCGGAGGGAGATTGTGGAGGCGGCGCGCATGGGGATTGATACGCCGGTTTGGGAATTTCGGCTACGGACGCCGGCGGGCGAAGTGCGAACGATCGTGCGGCGAGCGATCGTGCGGCGGGCGGAGGACGGCACGGGCCTTACGAAGACCGGAGTGCTGGAGGATGTGACCGCGCAACGGGCGGCGGAGCTGAAGCGACGGGCCGATTTAGACCGGCACAACACGATCTTTAACTCCGCCGGCTCGGGCCTGATTTTGCAGCAGGCCGACGGGGCGATCATCGAGGCGAATCCCGCGGCGGAACGTATTTTGGGCGTGACCCGGGAGCAGATGCTCGGGCGAGATTCGATGGATCCGCGCAGGAGGCTGGTCGATGCCGATGGCGAGCCGATTGATGCCTCGCAGGCCCCCGGGATGGTCACATTGCGCACCGGCCGGCCGGTGCGGAATCATACGATGGGCGTGCACTGGCCGGACGGCACCTTGGTGTGGCTCTCGGTCAACACCGAGCCAATCCTCGATACGGCGGGTCGGGTCGCACAGGTGGCGGTGAGTTTCACCGACGTCACGGCCGAGCGCCGAGCGGACGAGCGGGCACGGATCGCGCTGAGGGCTTCGAGGGTGGGCGCCTGGAGGCAC
>JAIYBI010000524.1 GCA_027488595.1 Opitutaceae bacterium
GCGGCGGTCTCCAGCGCGGTGGAAGCGCCGAGGCTGAAGCCCATGACGCCGAGTTTCGTCGCATCCACGCCCGGTTGTTTCAGGGCAAACTCGCGCGCGGCGGCCGCGTCCTCCAAACGAGTGAAGAAAGTGGACTCGATCTTGGTGCGCTTCTTGTCGCCTTCGCCGCGGAAGTTTATCCGCAGGGTGGCGATGCCGTTTTCGACCAGTGCCAGGGCGGCCCGTTTCGTGAGATCGCGGGGGCCATCCATGTCGTCGGCGAGGCCGTGGAACACCAGCACGGTGCGGCCATCCCAGCCCATATCCGGCGCGACCCACTCGCCGTTGAGTTCAGGCGTTATTTCGACCGGTCGGGTTTCGGCCGAAAGGATCGAGGCCAGACACAGTCCGCCAACCAAAATAAGCAAAGCCAGTTTCATGCGTCGCAAACCGCATGGCGCGTGCCATCGCCAAGCCGTCAATTCGGGCACACCCCACATCGACGCTTAAATCCGCTGGGCCCCATTTAACCCAATCCGGGGAGCCCAACCCGGCCCGTAGGGGCTTCGCTGGCGAAGACTGCGCTGTTTTGAGGCCATCATACCTCGTCGTTTAGCTGCGTAGCGGCACGACCTCATTTTCTGGCCGAGCTTCGTCTGCGTGTGCATCGCCACCAACCGCTCAAAACAGCACGTTCTCGATGAACCGCTTTATGTGCGCCGGTTGTTCGCGCTTGGCGCGGACGACCACGGCTAGTTTGCGCACGAAGCGATCCGGCCAGGCGAGTCGGCGCAGTGAACGCTTCCGACCGTAGAGCGCCAGCGCGCGGATCGGCACGAAGCTCACTCCCATGCCGAGCGACACCAGGTTGATGATCAGATCAAATCCATCCAGTTGCAGTGTTGGCTCCAACTTGCAGCCGTGTGCCGCCATCCAAGTGCGCAGGCGGCGACCGGTTTGCGAGCGTTCGTCGAGCAGCAGCCAGTTTTGCGCCGCGGCCCAAGTGGCAAGGGTGGCTGGCTTGCCGCGCTTGGGGAAAGTCGCCGCCACTTCAGCAGATGCGATCAACGTGAACGCGTCGTCGAAACGGTGCGTCACACGCAAGGTCGCAGGCAGCTTGGCCGGCGGACAGATCACGCCTACGTCCAGCGCGTTGGCTTCAAGGGCAGCGACGATTTCGGCTCCGCCCTCATGGCGCAGACGATAGCCGACTTCCGGTGCACGTCGCAGATTGGCGTGGAAGAAGCCCGGCAGGTAAGCAAGCCCGACAGAGCGCGACACTCCGACCTGCACTACCTTTTTCGCCTCTGAGAACTCCTCGCGTATTCGGCGCAATACCTCGTCCACGTCTCCTAACAGGCGTTGTGATTCACCGAGCAACCACGTGCCGGCCGCCGTGGGAGTGACACTGCGCGTAGTTCGTTCCAGCAAGGGCACCCCGAGCTTGTCTTCCATCATCCGGATCTGACGCGTCACCGCGCTCTGGGTTAGCCCTGCGCGCTCTGCCGCGCGGGTAAAACTCCGCTGCTCGGCCACCAATCGGAATAGACTTAGCCCGTAGAGATCGAATGGAACCTGAGCTATAAATTCATTCATATTTCTGATTAAAACATAGGACTAATGAATTTCACGCCATAAAACAAAGTCGGTATGCTGGAGCCTCAATCCTTCCTTCACCATGCCTGACCTCTTCAACCGTAAGCCCGAAAACATCCTGGGTCGCTTCTACGTGGATACCACATGCATCGACTGCGACTTTTGCCGAGAAAGCGCTCCCGGATTCTTTCGTCGAGACGACGACACCGGCCAATCCTTCGTCTACCGTCAGCCGGTGACGGCCGAAGACATCGCACTCGCACAGGAGGCGCTCGAAACGTGCCCCAGCGAATCGATTGGAGACGACGCGAGAGCGCCGTGACGTTTCTGGTGCGGTCGCTTGAGCCGAAGAGGGCGCGGGTTTGGTTCAGGACGCGCCCTCCACCCGCAAACAGACAGCCGCGCCACGCCGAAGGAGTCGGGGTGCAACTTCTTGAGATTTGGGCTGCCTGGGACACGGGACTTCGCTTGCTGCAGGCGCGCCGGGGTCAGATGCCAGAACCCGGTCTTCGCCAGCAAGCACGCCCGACGGCGGTAGGCTCCGGCAAAATCCGTGAGCGGGAAGAGCGGGCTAAAGCGCCGCGTGGATGCGGCGGGCGCGACCGGTGTGGTCGGCGATGAGGGCATCGAGATCGTGGTCGAGGAAGCGGCCCTGCGCGATTCGCACCCGGCCGCCGACGATCAGGCTCTCCACTTGGCGCGACCAGCAGATGATGAGCGCGTCCACCGGATTTTCGCAGCCGCTGGAGTGCAGATCTATCTCGGGGAAAATCGCCAGGTCGGCGCATTTGCCAATCTCCAGCGAACCGAGGTCGGGTCGGCGCAGAAGGTCGGCACCGCCGCTCGTGCCGAGGGCGATGGCGTCGAGCGCGGACATCGCGCCCGCTCCGTAGCGCACGCGGGCCAGCATGAGCGCCTGGCGGAGCTCGCCGAGCACGTGGCCGGAGTCGTTGGACGCGCTGCCGTCCACGCCGATGGCCACCTTGGCTCCGGCGCGCTGGAGATCGCCGACGCGACAGATGCCGGAGCCGAGTCGCATATTGGCATAGGGACAGTGGGCGACACCGATGCGGCGATCACCCAGCCATTTGACCTCGGCATCCGTGAAGTGGATGCCGTGGGCGAACCACACCCCCTCAAAATCCCAGCCGCACTCGGCAAAATATTCGAGCGGGCGCACACCGAATTTTTCCAGGGAGAAATCGTCTTCCTCGATGGTCTCGGCGCAGTGACTGTGCAGGCCGAGGCCGTGCTCCTTGGCGTAGCGGGCGGACTCGACTAGGAGGGGCTTGCTGGCGGAGGTGGCGGCGCAGGGGGCAAGAAAGACTTGGCGGTAACTGCCCGGGGCGGGATCGTGATATTCGCGATGCAGGCGCACGACGTCGTTCATGATCTCGTCGGCGGTCTGGATCGCCCAATCGCCGATGAGTTTTGAGGGCACGTCCATGCTGCCGCGCGCGCAGTGGAAACGCACGCCGAGGTCGGCGGCGGCGCGGAACTGGGCCGCGAAGTTATCCCCGCTGCCGGCGGGCACGACGTAGTGGTGATCGGAGGTGGTGGTGCAGCCGGTGAGCATCATCTCGGCCATGGCGAGCTTGGAGGCGACGTAGAGGTCGTCGGAGGTGAAGGGCTTCCAGAGCTTGTTCATGTGGGCGAGCCAGGGAAGGAGCGGGAGATTGTTTCCCGGCGTGTAGGCGCGCGCCATCGTCTGGTAGAAATGATGGTGAGTGTTGATCAGACCGGGCGTGGCGATGCCGCCGCGAGCGTCATGCACGGTGACGCCGGATACGGAGGCGAAGTCGGCGGGCGGCGTGCCGGTGCCGAAGGCGGTGATGAAGCCGTTCTCAGCGGTGAGCCAGGCGCCGCGAAGAATGTCGCGGGTGGCGTTCATGGTCACGAGGTGACCGATGTTTTTAACAAGAAGACGGGCGGTGTTGGATGACATTGGGGAAATTGAGATTTAACGCAAAGACGCGAAGGCGCGAAGATCGCAAAGGAAAGCGGAGGTATGGGCTGGGCTTGCTTTGCGCCTTTGCGTCTTTGCGTTGAAATCAGGTGCGTGCGACGGTAGCGGCGCGCGGCAGGATCAAGTTGAGGATTAGCGCGCACATGCCGCCGGTGCTGATGCCGGAGCCGAGGATGAGGCCGAGGGTGGGTGGTAGCGGCTTGAGCACCTCGGGGTGCGTCTCCACGCCGAGACCGAGACCGAGCGAGATACCGACGATGAGCAGTTCCCGTTGTCCCATCGTGGCGCGGCTGAGGATGCGCAGACCGGCGGTGGCAATGAGGCCGAAGAGAACCAGCGTGAGCCCGCTGATGACTGGCGCCGGGATGCTTGCGATCCAGCGGCCGAGGCCGGGAAGCAGGCCGAAGGCGACGAGTAGCGCGCCGCAGAGATAACCGCAGCGACGGCTGGCGACGCCGGTCATCTGGATGACACCGTTGTTCTGCGCAAAGGTGGTGCTCGGGAAACAGTTAATCAGCGCGGCGAACACGCAGTTCACGCCATCGGCCAGCACGCCGCCACGGATGCGCCGCCAGTAAACCGGACCGGTCGTGGGCTGGCCGGAGAGGTCGGAGCAGGCGGTGAGATCGCCCATCGTCTCGATCACGGTGATGATGTAAACGAAGCCGAAGGGGATCACGAAGGCCCATTCGAAACCGAGGCCGTATTTGAGCGGGCTCGGCAGCGCGAACCAAGCGCCGGAGGGAGGGCTTTGCACGCCGTTGAAGAGCACGCAGGCGAGCAGGCCGCCCGCCAGCGCGAGCAAGGCCGCCGAGATGCGGGCCCAGGACGCGCCGAGGGCGTTGAAGAGGATGACGAGACCGACCACGAGCCCGGTCACGATAAGGCTGTTGATTGAGGGGTTGCCGTTGGCCAGCGGCGTCTGCACCCCATACATCGAAGTCGGAATCAGCAGCAGACCGATCAGGAGCACGACCGTGCCGGCGACGACCGGAGAGAAGGCCTTTTGCAGACGCGGAAGAAACGGAGCGAGCCCGACGGGCACGATCGCCATCGCGAGCGACATGCCGAAAACCAGCGCCAGCCCACCCGCCTTGCCCGCAAGAATGATCGGCGTGATGAATGCGAAACTCGTGCCGGTGATCGAGAGCAGGCCGGACCCGAAGCCGCGCCACGACATCACTTGTAGTAAGGTGCCGACTCCGCTCGCGACGAGGGACATGTTGATGAGGTAGGCGCGGTCCTCAAATGGCAGGTTGAGCGCGGCGGCGACGATAGTTGCCGGGGTGATGGTGCCGACGAACATCGCGAGCAGATGTTGGAAGGCTATGATGAGCGCCTTGGGCCACGGGATGTGGGCGTCGAGCCCGTAGACAATCGTGGTCGGCGTGGAGACGGCGGAGGGATCGTGACTCATGAGGAGAGAGTGTGCCAGATACGCTCCGGCGTGAGGGGCAGGGTGGTGACGCGGCGGCCGGCTCCGAGGGCGCGGGCGACGGCGTTGGCGACGGCGGCGGGGGCGGCGTTCGTAGTGAGTTCACCGATGGACTTCGCGCCGAAAGGACCGTCGGGGTCGGACGGCTCGAAGAACTTCGTCTCCAAGGGCGGCAGATCACCTATGGCGGGCACGCGGTAGTCGCGGAAACACGCGTTCTCAACCGCGCCGTCGTCGCCGATGACGAGTTCCTCAAAAAGCGCGAAGCCGAGCGACATCACGGTGCCGCCCTCGGCCTGGCCGAGGCACACGCGGGGGTTGAGGAGTTTGCCGGCATCGAGGGCCTGCACGCAGCGCAGCAACTCGACGCGACCGGTGCGGCGGTGGACGCGGAGCTGCACGCCGACGATGGCGAAACTTAGCGAAACCTTGGGCTGGATAAAGTCGGAGAGCACGACCTCGAGCGTCTCGTCGCGAGCCGCGAGGCGCTCGTGTAGGGCGGCGGAATCGGAGAGGTTTTCAGTGGCGAGGGCGGCGGTGATTCTAGCGCGGAGCTGCTCAGCCGCGAGCTGCACGGCGCGGCCGGCGATGTAGGTGGTGGCGGAGGCGTAGGCGCCGGAGTCCTCCGGCGCGCCGCGACCGGTGTCGCCGGACGAGACGGTGATGCGATCAAAGGTCGTGCCGAGAGCCTGGGCCGCGACTTGGGCGAGCGAGGTGTCGGAGCCGGTGCCGATGTCGGCGGTGCCGATGGCGAGATGGTAGCCGGTCGCGGCAAGTTGGATACGCGCGCCGGATTTGTGGATGTGGGGCAGGCCGTTTCCGACGTTGGCGGCGGCGCAGCCTTCGCCGTGGAGCCAATCGGCGGTATCGGCGGGGAGGGGAGTCGCGGACAGAGCGGACTCGACGTGGTCGAGACAGGCGTCGAGCGCGTAGGCGCCGATGCGGTGCCCCTCGGCGGGTGCGTCGTCCACGCAGAGCGGATCGTCGGCGCGCACGAGATTGAGGCGGCGGAAGGCCCAGGGATCGAGGCCGGCGGCGGCGGCGAGGTCGTCAATCAAGCACTCGACGGCGAAGGTGGTCTGAGTGGCGCCGTAGCCGCGAAACGCGCCGGCGGGGACGGTGTTGGTATAGACCGCGCGGCCGTGGATGGCTTTGTGGTCGCAGCGATACATGGCCATCGGCTCGAAGCCGGCGCATTCGAGCACGTCGGTGGAGTGGTTGCCGTAGGCGCCGGCGTTGGCGACGTAGTCGAGGGAGAGCGCGACGAGGGTGCCGTCGGGCCGGGCGGCGCCGCGGACCTTCAGCGTCATCGGGTGGCGGGTGCTGGAGGCGGTGAACTCGTCGGTGCGGGAGAATTCCCAGTGGGCGGGACGGCCGGTGCGCAGTGCCACGAGCGCGACGAGGTCCTCGGACTGGACCTCCTGCTTGTTACCAAAGCCGCCGCCGACAAGGGGCTTGAAGACGCGAACCTTCGACTCGGGAATTTCGAAGATGCGGCTGAGGGTGCGGCGGGCGAGGAAGGGGACTTGGGTGCTGCTGCGCACGACGAGCGTGCCGTCGGGGTCGAGCCAGGCGGTGGAGACGTGCGGCTCCAAGTGGGTGTGTTGCTGGCGGCCGGTGCTGAACTCGCGCTCGACCACGATGAGCGACGGATCGGCAAAGGCGGCGGCGGGGTCGCCACGAGTGCGATCGTAAACGCCGACGAGGTTGCGGGTGCGATCCACGATCTGGCGGGAATCGGGCTCGGGGTGGATGACCGGCGCGCCGGGCGCGACGGCGAGGAGGGGATCGGTGACGTGGGGGAGGATTTCGTAAGTGATCTCAATCAAGGCGCAGGCGCGCTGGGCCTGGATCTTGGTCTCGGCGGCGACCACGACAACGCGCTGCCCGATGAAGCGGACGGTGTCGTCGAGCAGATAGGTGTCGAAGGCGTCGCGCGGATTCCCCGGGTGGCAGGCGGTGCTGTAGGGGATGCGTTTGATGTCGAGGTGGGAGAAAACCGCGACTACTCCCGGTGCGGCGAGAGCGGCGGTAGTATTTATCGAACGGATACGAGCGTGGGCGTGCGGCGAGCGGACGACGGCGAGGTGGAGCATGCCCTGCACGGGGAAGTCGGCGGTGTAGGCGGGCGTGCCGGTGACGATTTTTGGGCCGTGGCGGTTGGGAATGGCGTCGCCGGTGTGGCCGGCGGCGGAGTCGTTGGTGGGGCGGGCGAGGGGAGAGGCGGTGCCGTCGGGCTCGCCGGCGGCGCGTTTGATGGCGGCCCAGCCGGTGCAACGGCAGATGTTGCCCTTGAGACGCTCGGCGAGGGAGGTGCAGGCGTTTGCACCGGGCGAGGCGAGGGTCATCATCATGCCGGCGGTGCAGTAGCCGCATTGGTAGCCCTCTTCGCGGAGGAAGTCGGATTGAACCGGGTGGAGGTGGTCGGCGGCGGGCGTGGCGCAGGTGGCGGCGAGCCCCTCGATGGTGGTGAGCGTTTGCCCGTCCGCGCGGTAGGCGGGGCAGAGGCAGGACTGGATGGCGTCGCCGTTTACCCAGACGGTGCAGCAACCGCAGTCACCGGATTCGCAGCCCTTTTTAGGGCCGTGGATGCCGGCGGTGCGCAGGGTGGTGAGCAGGCTCGCGCCGGGCTCGTGGGAGGTGGCGAAAGGGAGGCCGTTAAGAGTGGCGTTAAGCTGCATGGTCGGGGGTCGCGAGGGCTGCGAGTGCTTCGGCGGCGAGCTCGCGGAGAAGAAGTTGGCGGTAGGATGCGCTGCCGTGGGAATCGGCGATCAGCGGGTGCGCGGCGCAGATCGTGTCCACCTGGGCGGAGGGCGATGCGGAGGCGTTGACGGTAAAGCGGACGGGATAGGCGAGCGCGCCGGAGAGGGTGAGGGTCGTGGCACCGGTGCCGGGATCAGTGGCGCCGATGACCATCGCGGTGACATGGCTGGTGGCGGAGTGCGCGGCGCGGCGGAGGACGAGTCGGCGGGTGAAGGCGGCGCGTGGCACGCGGATGGAGCGCACGTATTCGCCGGGGCGGAGGATGGTCTTGCATACTCCGGTTTGGAACGCAGCGGCTGAGACGAGGCGGGTATTGCCGGTGCCGGCGGTGGCGAGTTCGTAGGTGGCGTCGAGGGTGATGAAGACGGGCGTCATCATGCCTTTGGCGAAGGCGAGGCCGATGTTTCCCCCCACGGTGGCGAGGCCGTAGGTTTTAAATGAGGACGAGAGCGAACGGATCGCGGTCGCGAAGATGCGCCCGGCGGGCAGCGACGACCAATTGTGGGCTTCGAGTTGGCGGTAAGTGCAGTTCGCGGCGATCACGACCTCGGACGCCGTCTCGACGATGGGAGTCCAGCTCACCGCGGATAAATCCACCAGCCGGCGCACCTGCGGCTGCGGATCGGAAAACAACCAGGTGCCGCCGCCCACGAAGGCGTCGCCCTCGGCCCAGCCGGGCAGGGCGGCTTCGTCGCGGGGACGAACGACGGTGTTTACGTGAATGAGGTCCATGAAATCTATTCAGCAGATTGGACGCCAGTAAGCGCTTATCTGCACCGACCTCACGCAACCTCGTCGTCCGCTCGGGGAAGTGTGAGGTAGCGTGCGCTCAAAAACACCAACGACGCACACAAATATCCCAACGCCACGCCCCCGGCGGGGAAAAGCGCCTGTCCCGGTGTCCAGTGCCCGGTCAGCCAGTCCAGCAAGGGCAGACTGATCACGGTGTCGCGCCCAGTGAGCACGTAGGAATGCATCAAACCGAGGGCGGAGAGAAGCGCGCCGACACCACACCACGCGGCGGCACGATGCCAGGCGCGGTCAACAATCCCAACGACAATGGCGGCCACGAAGGTCGCGGCTTGCGCGGGCGCGACCGTCAGGAGGGTCAGCGCCGGTCCGGGGCAC
>JAIYBI010000409.1 GCA_027488595.1 Opitutaceae bacterium
GTATGATAGTTAGCAAGCCGAAATCTTGCGTCCGTCGAAAAAAACTTATTGGGTGCAAATGTGGCCAATTCCAGACCTGCCCCGATTTCAGCAGCCGTCCCTCCGGAACTTCTGGAGCGGCTGCAAGATGCTGCCGCCACCTTGGACTTGAGTGTGAACGCCTGCGTCATCTCTGCGTGCCGAGCCCTCCTCCCCCTTCTCGCCAAGGGCTGGAAGCCCTCGAATCTGGTGGCGGCAGCGGGTAAAACTTACCTCGTCCTGCGAACAACGCCTGAGGAAACGGAACAGTTCAAAAAAACCGCGGCAAAAGCCGATTTGGTATTTTCTGACTTTTTAAGGTTAGCGGCAGCGGCAAGCCTACTTGCAATCGAGGGAAAGGACCACGTGCGGTGGCCGTTGGCTTTCAGTAGAGAGTCATTCGAGCGGGCGGGAAAATTCGAGGCTTAAGCGACCCGCATCCGGATTTTGACACTTCGGATTTGGACACCGAGTGAAGGAATTGAAGCGGTTTGTTTGAGACGATCGGAAAGTGCGGATATTCACCGGGCTTTGCCCGGTGAAGATCCGCCTGTGCGCGTTTGCACGCTTTTGGACCTGTCGTCCTGAGGCTCAAACAAACATGCACAATCAAACACCCTACAACGGGCCAAAAACCCAATCATTAGCCTGGTTCTGTCTCCACTACACCAATACACGAAACGAAGTTAGCCCCGCTCTCATGGAGTGCTTCGCCCTGACAGGAAGAAAATCCTACGCCACAAAACTGCCGTCCGATGAACTTGGAAAGTTCGGATTAAAATCCTGCCGGGCATTAAAAATTAACGGTATTTTCGGCCGTGCGATCTGGGTCGAAAATGGCGATATTCTGAAGATCGCAGATCTGGCCCGCGCACACGATGTGGACTTTGCCGCGACTTGGATTGGGTATATCGATCTCAGGCCTGAAAAGGGTCTGACAATCGCGAAGGAGGGAACCGTATGAGAATTCAGATACTTTTCCTGATATTCCTGACTATGTTCGCTGCTGACGATTTATGCGGTCAAATTACCACCCCGCCGCTCATTTGCAGCAGCGTGGCCCTCGGTGCCAATCTGCTTGAAAGCATGGGGACTGCCGCTGAGGCGGCGGGTTATCACGTCGAAATTGCCGACATACGCGCTCAGAGCGGAGGCATTCAGTTGGTCTTACCCGGACTGGTGTTGGCACCGCCTGCCGGTGGGCACAAAAAATCCATCCGTCTTCCAGTCGTCATTGCGATACGTCGTGGGGAGCAGATGTTGATTTCGTTTCATGCAATCACTCATCCCCTAGATTCGCTATCGGATGATTCTTCAATCCGCATCGTCCTCCGTCAGAGAAGCGATGAAGATGTGGTCGCTGAAAAAACCACCAAACTGATTCACGGGTGGAACACACCAACCCTCAGCTGGGTAGTCGACCGTGATCGGGCTTCAGAAGAATTCGACGTTGAGATCATCCCCGCATCCGTCGGACGGATAAAAGTTACCTTTCCGCAGGCACTGCTCCTTTCGGCGACCAAAAAATAAGCAAACAACCAAGCGTTCGCCCTCGGCGCCTTGCGCCGTTGTCGAACGCCCCCAAAAAAGTCTCACCCGTCAGCAAAACAACCTAAACAACAACCATCCAACCCATGCCCCGGCCTAAATGCCGGGGCTTTTTTATGCCCACCACAAACACCTCCCCAGAATACCACTCCCACAACCCGCTTTTTCAGATCACGCCGCCCCAGGGTTCGGACCTCGCCATTGCCTCCGAGGACGGCGGCACTACCATCCTCATCAACGAAAGCGGCGTCGGTCACGTCATCGTCCGGCACGCTGGACAGCAGGAAATTCACCCCTTTGTCGTTCCAAACGTGCCGCACCTGCTCCGCTCTATGTCGGGACCCGGAAAACCGAAGTGGCTCATCGATCAGCTACCGCTGCACCCCCGGATCGCCTCCCAACATCCTTACCGTGTGGTTTTTTCTGTGCGGAGTTATAACTGCTCGTTCACGGAAGGCGTCTTCGCCTTCGGACCTGCTGTCCGCACCTTCGAACATGCCCGCCGCGTGATGATCGATTACCAAGAGCTTGTCTTTGTCGCGTTCGAGCAAGGGCTCGTTGTGAACCCGGTCGAAACCGCCCCATGTTTCCGAATAACCCCATGAAGGCGGATTGAACCTCGCGGCGCCGGAATCTCAAAACCGGCGCCGTTCAGATCACCTTTTAAGACCCCGACGACAACCGCCCTCACGAGGAAGTGATCCGTCCACATCTCATTGAGGGTGTCGTTGGGCCGCTTCGATGAGGGTGGTAGGACGATCTCCACTCCGCTCAACATTAGCGAAGTGAGGACATGATCGCATGCCTTGCTCGTAAGGTGGGTCAGCGCATAATCGGACAACGCCGCCGAGTCATGCATCGGCAGTAACTCCTGTCCGAGGTTGTTGTAGTCGCCGAGAACCACGAGAGCCGGCTCCGGCGCTGAGTTCTTTATTCACTCTGCACCACATGCGTAGAATAGATATTACGCGCAGCCTTGTCGCCTTCGAAAAACGAAGGTAGCTACTTCCGTTCTAGAAAAGCACGGACTAATGCCTTGGTGGTGACATACCCCTTTTTACGAAACTGGCGCGCGATCATGCGGTGAAAAGGAACGATGGGGAGAAACTATGTGATGTTGGATGCCCCGCCCGGTCTGCAGCTAACTAGACTTTATGGGACGGAGACTTGGACCCTAACAAATCGCCGATTCGAAACCGTAGCCGAGTCCGTGACGATAACACGCTCATAGGTTGAATCAATTGAGGTCACTGACTCCGTGGCATTGGGGTTTGCTGACCATGAGCCATTAATCAAGCTGTCGCTAAACATAACGGTGCAGGTGACACCAGACGTAGCGGTTGCCTTGGGCCGAATGTAGGTGATTTGAAGTCTTCCAGTGCCATTTTCGACTCCCACCAAGGGCAGACCAGCCGAACCTGAAGGAGTAAGCACAGAAGAATTTGGAGTGGTGAGCGCCAATACCTGACCTGGACCCGAACCAATCATGTTAAACGCATATTTAAGTAAATTGGGCACGGAATCACCCGCCGGAGTGAGCGAATCTTGCGAACCATTGGAGGACAGGCCCTGCGCAGCGCGAAATACTTGAATACCAGAACTCGGAGAGTTAACCGTAAGAATAACTGATGAAGAGGCGACTCCTGTGGGGGCAGAAGCATTGAATGCCTTTACGGAATAAGTTCCAGTATCGGTAAGTTGAACGTTGGTGATGCTCAAAGTAGCTGAGGTTTTTCCAATCAACGGACTGCTGCCAAGATACCACTGATAGGTCGGTGTGGGGTAGCCCGAGGCCTCAACGTTAAAGGTAACTGTATTACCCACCGTTACCGATTGCGAAACCGGCTGTAACGTAAACTCAGGGGCCGACGGAGCAGGTTGGACGGTTAATTGGACATTCCCACTCGTAACAGATCCATAAGCATTTGTTATTATAACTGAGTAGTTCCCCGTCTGTCCTTCTTGTAGAGAAGTGAGATCAAGTTTTTGATAAATTGCTCCAAGGATGTTGCTTCCATTAAACTGCCATTGATATGTCATCGGTTCGATCCCGTTTGCACCGACGGCCAGGGTTACTGATCCTCCGGCGTTACGCGTTTGATTTCCAGATAATGCATATACAATCGGTTGCCCAGAACTTCGTGAAATTATGGAATAGTTATCAAAAACCAAATAGTTGTTGCCTGCCGTAGTTCCGGTAATGTCCCAGTAGGCATCAATATCTCCAAGATCGCGAACGACTCCGGCAGTTGCCAAGGTGACGTTTGTCGCAATGGCGGTTCCATTCAGCCATGCGCTCCAACGATTGTTGGCGTAGTCCATATCAACTATTAGATTATACTTTGTTCCGTTCGAGAAAGTGAACCCGGTGTCCACAATGTTCCCCGCTGAGTCAGTGTAACCAATTTTCAAATTAAGATTATCAAAATCGATACTAAAAAGACTCGCCCCACTCCGATTGAACGCCCACCAGCTGAATGTATCATAGTTAGAATTGGTTGAGTCATTGATTGACATATCAACTGAAAACCGAACCACAGGGCGATTTACAAGATCGGGTGTCAGGTTAATCGGCCTCCATGAAAACAGATATGAGCTTGAATCCGTCGGAGGGGAGTAACCTATATATGCCTGATTGCCCCCAGTAGTAAAGAGACCGGATACTATTCCGTTTCCTCCCGACCCGGCGCTCGTCCAACTCATTTGACCGCTTAACACCCCCGTGGTGTATCCTTCGAAAGCCTCGAATCCACTCTGGTAAATAGCTAAAGGATTAATCACGGGCATTACTTTTAAGAAGTAGTCTCCAGAGGCTCCCGCAAAACCAGCCAATGCAATTGAGTAAGTAACTCCGGCTGTTGCGTTTAATGTTACTGCGCTCGTGTTCCCGACTCCTCCATCATCGTCAGATGCTACCGCTGTTAGAGAGGTTAAAGACGATCCGGTATAAACAGCAAGCAAAGTGTCGAATAGGCTCCCAACCGTGCTGATTGTCCACGAACCTGTAGTTGGTGCAGTCCACCTAAACCAGA
>JAIYBI010000245.1 GCA_027488595.1 Opitutaceae bacterium
CGCCGCGCCAACCGGCGCAACCGCCGCCTCGCTGCGGCCGAAGCCCATCACCAGAAGGACGGCAAGGGAACCGGCATCGGGCTGGCCACCGTGGATGCGATCGTTAAGCGCCACGGTGGATTCCAAACCGTGGAAAGCAGGATAGACTACGGCTCGACGTTTGGCATCTACCTCCCCGCGATACACCAAATCACCGCCACGGCCGGCCCAAGCCCCGGTGCGCGCGCCATCCCTGCGGGGCATGGCGAACTTGTGCTGATCGTGGATGACGAGAGTTCGATCCGCGATATTTCGCGGCAGGTTCTCGAAGCTTACGGATATCGTGTTCTGACCGCCGCAAATGGCGCGAAGGCCATTGAGCTCTTCGCCCGGCACGAACGCGAAATCGCTGCAATGATAACCGATTTGATGATGCCAGTGCTCGACGGAGCCGACACCATAGACGCCGTGCGGAAGCTCAACCCGCGGCTGCGAATCATCGCCTCCAGCGGGGTGAACTCGGGCGAGTTATTCGCACGTGCACAGGCCACCGGCGTAAAACATTTTCTCATGAAGCCCTACACGGCGGAAACATTGCTGGAGCTTTTGCACGAAGTGCTCGTCGAACCCGAAAGTCCGCCCGGCCAATCCATCAAGTTATGAAAACCATGAAAGCCGTGTGCATCTATTCCTACGGTGGCCCGGAAGTCTTGCGCTACGAGGAAATGCCTCGTCCGCGCCCGCAAGCGGGCGAAGTGCTGGTCCGCGTGCACGCCGCCGGAATAAATCCTGTAGATTGGAAAATCCGCGAGGGCCTGCTCCACGACCTGTTGCACCACCCCTTTCCGCTCGTGCTCGGCTGGGATGTCTCGGGCGTCGTGGAATCGCTCGGTCCCGACACCAATCGGCTGCGGGTGGGCGATGAGGTTTACAGCAAGCCCGACATCACGCGCGACGGAGCCTACGCCGAGTTCATTGTCATCAAGGAAAGCGAGGTCGCGCTTAAGCCGGCATCCATAGACCACGTCCACTCCGCCGCACTCCCGCTCGGCGGCCTCACCGCATGGCAGGCGCTCTTCGAGACCGCCGGACTGGTTGCAGGTCAACGCGTGCTCATTCACGCCGCCGCCGGCGGCGTCGGCAACATCGCGGTCCAGCTCGCCAAATGGAAAGGTGCCCACGTGATCGGAACCGCTTCCGCGAAGAATCACGATTTCCTGCGCAAACTCGGCGTTGACCAGCCGGTGGACCACGAGAAGGAACGCTTCGAGGACGTGGTCGCTCCCGTGGACGTGGTGCTGGATACGATCGGCGGCGATACCCAGACGCGCTCGTTTAAGGTGCTCAAACCGGGTGGCTTTCTCGTGTCCATCGTCACCTCTCCCACCACCGAACTCGCGACGGCTCACGGGGTGCGTGCGAAGTTCATCTTCACCCAGGCGAACGCCGGCCAGCTCGCGGAAATCGCGGGTGTCGTAGATTCAGGAAACCTCAAGGCCTACGTCGAAACGATCCTGCCTCTTTCCGCTGCGAAACGCGCCCAGGAACTGAGCCAGCGCGGCCACACCTGCGGCAAACTGGTCCTGCTGGTGAACTGAACTCTGCGCGCACACCGCAACCCCGCCATGGCCGTTAAATTCCAAGACTACTACGCCACCCTCGGAGTGGCGCGCACCGCCACGGCGGAGGAGATCAAACTGTCCTTCCGCAAACTCGCGCGCATCCACCATCCCGACGTGGCCAAGGACAAGGTCTCCGGCGAAGCGAAGTTCAAGGAAATCAACGAGGCCTACGAGGTTCTGGGCGATCCGGAAAAACGAAAACGCTACGACGAGCTCGGCCCCGACTGGCAGAATGCCGGCAGCAGACCGCAAGGCGGCCCACGGGATCCGTCCCCGGGCGGTGGCTTCGAATACGACGGCACCGGCTTCAGCGATTTTTTCGAATCCTTCTTCAGCGGCGGACGCGGCGGACGACACTCCCCACCGGGCCGGCCCGACGACGCGGACGGTCCGTTCCCCGGCCGCGATGTCGAAGCCGATTTGCTCGTGCCTCTGGAGGAGGCACTGCGCGGCGCATCCCGCAAAATCACGCTCCGCCGCCCCGGTGAAAACGGACAGCCTGAGCGCACCGACACCTATCAGGTGCGAATCCCGCCCGGCGTGCACGAGGGCCAGCGTATCCGCCTCGCCGGACAGGGCGGCCCCGGTCACGGCGGCGCGAACGCCGGCGATCTTTACCTGCGGATGCGCCTGGCGCGGCACCCCGACTTTAACGTGGATGGCACCGACTTGTTGCTCGATCTCGACCTCGCGCCGTGGGAGGCCGTCCTCGGCGTGCAGGCCAACATCCCCACCCTCGACGGCCGCACCACGCTGCGGGTGCCGGCCGGCACCGCGACGGGCACGCGCCTCCGTCTGCGCGGGCTCGGCCTGCCTGCGGCGGGGGGCACCCGCGGCGATCTCTTCGCCACCGTGCGAGTTTGCACGCCGAACCCGGTTTCAGATCAAGAGCGCGCCCTCTGGACAGAGCTCGCAAAAATCAGCCACTACAAACCAAGGACGGAACCATGAACACATTCACCGACACC
>JAIYBI010000198.1 GCA_027488595.1 Opitutaceae bacterium
CTCCTCCTTGCCAAGGGTTACGAGGTCCACGGCATCGTTCGCCGCGCCTCCACCTTCAACACCGCCCGCATTGATCACATCTATCAGGACCCCCATTTCGACAAGGCCCGCCTTTTCCTGCACTACGGTGACTTGGCCGACTCCGTGCAGATGGTAAAGCTCCTCTATGATCTCAAGCCGGACGAGATCTACAACCTCGGCGCCCAGTCCCACGTCCGCGTCTCCTTCGACATCCCCGAATACACCGGCGACGTGGACGGCCTCGGTGCCCTGCGCATCCTCGAAGCCATTCGCGAGTCCGGTCTCGTGAACAAGGTCCGCTTCTACCAAGCCTCTTCCTCCGAGATGTTCGGCAAGGTCCAGGAGGTCCCCCAGACCGAAAAAACCCCTTTCTGGCCGCGCTCTCCCTATGGTTGCGCCAAAGTATACGCCTACTGGCTCACCGTAAACTACCGCGAGTCCTACAATCTCCACGCGTCCAACGGCATTCTCTTCAACCACGAGAGCGAGCGCCGCGGCGAGACCTTCGTCACCCGCAAGATCACCCGCGCCGCCACCCGCATCAAGCTCGGCCTCCAGGACTCCGTTTACCTCGGCAACATTGATGCCCAGCGCGACTGGGGCTACGCCAAGGACTACGTCGAGATGATGTGGCTCATGCTCCAGCAGGAAAAACCCGATGACTACGTCGTCGCCACCAACGAGGTCCACTCCGTCCGCGAGTTCTGCCAGGAGAGCTTCGGCCTGCTCGGTCTCGACTGGGAGAAATACGTCAAATACGACGCCCGCTACGAGCGCCCCGCCGAGGTCGAACTCCTCATCGGCGACCCCGCCAAGGCCCGCAAACAACTCGGCTGGGAGCCCAAGGTCCGCTTCAAGGAGCTCGTCAAAATCATGACCGAGCACGACCTCGAACTCGCCAAACGCGAAGCGCAAATCGCAAAGCTCCCAAAACTCTAACGCGCCCCAAGGGCGCGAAATCCTAAATCCTAGAAACTAAATCCTAAAGAAACAGCGGAGTCCGATCCGAGTTAGGATTTAGCCGCTTAGGATTTAGGATTTCCGCTCAGTTTTTTCAGCATGAAAATCCACATTTCCGGACACCAGGGCATGGTCGGCTCCGCCCTCGTGCGCCGCTTCTCCGCGCAGCCCGGCGTCTCCCTTGTCCTCCGCACCCGCCGCGAGCTCGATCTCAAGGACGCCGCCACCGTCGCCGCCTTCTACGCCGCCGAGAAGCCCGACGCCGTCATCGTCGCCGCCGCCAAGGTCGGCGGTATCCACGCCAACAATACATATCCCGCCGAGTTCCTCTTCGACAACCTCGCCATCGCCTCCGCCGCCATTGACGGCGCCTACCGCGCCGGCGTGAAGCGCCTGCTTTTCCTCGGCAGTTCCTGCATCTACCCGAAGCACGCCCCTCAGCCCATGAGCGAGGACTGCCTGCTCACCAGCCAGCTCGAGCCCACCAACGAGGCCTACGCCATCGCCAAGATCGCCGGCCTCAAGCTCGCCCAGTATTACCGCAAGCAATACGGCGTGGTTTTCCACTCCGCCATGCCCACCAACCTCTACGGCCCGGGCGACAACTACCACCCCGCCAACTCCCACGTATTGCCCGCGCTGATACGCCGTTTCCACGAGGCGAAACTGGCCGCCGCCCCCGAGGTCGTCGCCTGGGGCACCGGCTCGCCCATGCGCGAGTTCCTCCACGTGGACGACCTCGCCGAGGCCTGCGCCCATCTGCTCGCCCTCGAGAACCCGCCCGACTGGGTCAACGTCGGCACCGGCACGGATGTCACCATCAAGGAGCTCACCGAGACCGTCGCCGCCGTCACCGGTTTTGCCGGTCGTATCCATTGGGACACTACGAAGCCCGACGGCACGCCGCGCAAGCTCATGGATGTCTCCAAACTCGCCGGCCTCGGCTGGCGTGCAAAGATCGCCCTCCGCGCCGGCATCGAGAGCACCTACGCGAGTTTCCTCGCCGAGCAGGCCGCCGGCACTCTCCGCGCCGTCTGAGCACTGCACCGGGCGGCGCTGCGACTGCCGCCCTGCCTTTCCAGCACTCCTTTGTGCGCGGCCGCTTCGAAGGGCAACTAGTCAATCAATGATTGACTAGTTACCTTTGGCGTTTGCTTGGGAGATTCCCGTTCATCGCGCGTGGGGGGGCGTGGTTGGTGGCGGTTGCCGCCTGGCAGGTGCCTTTCCAGCGTCTTTCCTCCGGATTTCCCGGTCCGGCTTCAGCGCGGGCCGCCTACCGCGCCCGTAGTGCGCTGCGCGTCTCTGTCCTCATATCTTGCTCATTTTCAGCGTCTTTCCTTTGCCTTTTTTATACGGGGTTTTCACCCCGTTTCGCTGGCAAACGTGGCAAGCTTTTTTTGCTCAAAATATTTCACATAAAAGTTGCCGGAACCAGTTGACGCCAATTCCCGCCGAGACCATCCCTTGTGTCCACGGCACCTTCCACCCACTACCCCTTGTGGTTAATAGCGTGTTAGTAAGTTCCAGAAAGTCCCTCTTGCTTGTCGTTTAGTCCAGTCTTCTACACCTCTTCGCGCGCGTCCCTTTCGCCGCTGTCCAGCTCAGCTGTTTTCTCCGTCTGTTTGCCCGCTCCTCTCCCTTTCCACTCATGCAAAAGTCATTCACCGTCGGGTCCAAAACGTTCGTCCTCGATCAGGACAAGGCCGAAGCCGCCTTTAATGGTAAAAAAGTTATCAATGGTCACCAGACCATGTGTTTCAACCTCCTCCCGCTGAAATACCAG
>JAIYBI010000161.1 GCA_027488595.1 Opitutaceae bacterium
GCAATGCCGCCGCCAGAGCCGCCGAGGGTGAAGGACGGGCGGATGATGAGCGGGAAATCGCCGATGATCTCAGCGGCGGCGCGGGCCTCCTCGAGTGTCTTGACCGTGCGCGAACGCGCGACGTCGAGACCGATCTTGATCATGCACTGCTTAAACAGTTCGCGGTCCTCGCCCTTGTTGATGGCGTCGGGTTTGGCGCCGATCATTTCGACGCCGTATTTCGCGAGGATGCCCTTCTCGTGGAGCTGCATCGAGAGATTGAGCGCGGTCTGGCCGCCCAGTGTGGGCAGCAGCGCGGAGGGGCGCTCGAGCGCGATGATCTTTTCCACGAACTCGACCGTGAGGGGCTCGATATAGGTGGCGTCGGCAAACTCTGGATCGGTCATGATCGTGGCCGGATTCGAGTTCACGAGAATGATGCGATACCCTTCCTCTCGGAGGGCCTTGCAAGCCTGGGTGCCGGAGTAATCAAACTCGCAGGCCTGACCGATCACGATAGGACCGGCGCCGATAATAAGGATGGACTGGAGGTCGGTGCGCTTGGGCATGGGCGTAGAAGTCGCGCAGAGTTGGGTTCCCCGCCCCCCGCGGGCAAGCGGAAAGGTCGGCGCATTTCGCCTCTCTTTGCGAACCACTCCACAGGCTCGACAAAAGCACCCCGCTACCGTTCCCCTCACATCGTGTCTGTTGACCATCTCGTCATCCTCGCTCCCGGCCTGCTCGGCGCCTCTGTGGCCCGCGCCGCCCGCACTCATGCCCGCGCGCGCCACATTACCGTCTGGGCACGCCGCGCCGAGGTCCGCGCCGCCCTACGCGGCCAAACTTGGCTCGACACCGTCGCCGACACTCCCGAGCACGCCGTCGCCCATCAACCCGCCGGCCGCACCCTCGTCGTGCTCGCCGCCCCGGTGGAGCGAATCATCGAACTCGACCGCCAAATCGGCCCCCACCTGCCCGCCGGTGCTATCGTCACCGATGTCGGCAGCGTCAAAGGCCCGGTCTGCACCGCCGCAACCGCCCACCCGCGCACCTCCGGCGCCGTTTTCATCGGCTCGCACCCCATGGCCGGCAGCGAAAAAAACGGCTGGGAACACGGCACCGACACCCTTTTCGAGGGCCGCGTCTGCTTCGTGACGCCCGCCGCCGGCACGCCCGCCGACGCCGTCCACACCGTCGAGGACTTTTGGCGCGGACTCGGAAGCACGGTCGTCAACGTCGCGCCCGAAAAACACGACGAGATCGTCGCCCACATCAGTCACCTGCCGCAGGCCCTCGCCACCACCCTCGCCTGCGCGCTTTCCAAGCAGGACGGCCAATGGCGACACCTCTCCGGCAACGGCCTGCGCGACACCTCCCGCATCGCCGGCAGCGACCCCGCGATGTGGATCGAGATTTTCCAGCAAAACCGCGCCTCCGTGCTCATCGCCCTCGAACGCTACGAGCGCGAAATCGCCGGCTTCCGCCACGCCCTCGAGCAATCCGACTGGCCCGCCCTTCAAGAGCAACTCGCCCGCGGCAAACAATGGCGCGACGGTTTTAAGCGCTAACCCTTCTCCATGTCCGCCCCTTCGCCGCTGCCCGCGCAGCTCTCCATCGTCCCGTTTACCAAACCCGTCTCCGGCTCGGTCGAGATTCCCGGATCCAAGAGTCTCACCAACCGCGCCCTCCTGCTCGCCGCCTTGTGCGACCGGCCCGTGACCCTAACCGGAGCGCTTTTCAGCGACGACACCCGCCTCATGTCCGAGGCCCTGGGTAAGCTCGGCCTCACCGTCGTCGCCGACGAAGTCACTCACACCATCGAAGTCGCCAACCAGACCAACGCCTTCAAATCCGCCGCGCCCGTTGACATCTTCGTCGGCCTCGCCGGCACAGCCGCCCGTTTTCTCACCGCCCTCTGCGCCGCCGCCCCGCGCGGCGTCTATCGCATCCAAGGCACCGAGCGCATGAACCAGCGCCCGATGAAGGGCCTGATTGACGCCCTCCGCGCCCTCGGGGCCGATATCCGTTGCACCGGCGTCGAAGGTTTTTTCCCCATCGAAATTCACGCGAGCGGCCTGCGCGGCGGCCCCGTCGCCATAGATGCCACCGAAAGCAGCCAGATGTTATCCGCGCTGCTGATGGTCGCACCGCTGGCGACCTCCCCCGTCGAAGTCACCGCCGTCGGCGGCGTGCGCTGGCCTTTCGTGCAAATGACCGCGCTCATGATGCAGGCCTTTCAGCCCGGCATGGAGAAAAACGTCGAACGCCTCGACGACACCCGCTTTCGCGTGAAAAAAGGCACCACGCCCGTTTATTCCGCACAAGGCGTTTTCGCCATCGAACCCGACGCCACCGCCGCCAGCTACTTCGCCGCCCTGCCCCTCGTCGTCGGCGGAAAAACCACTCTCGCCAACCTCCACCTCGGACTCCAAGGCGACACCGCCTTCCTCGATGTGCTCCGTCGCGTCGGCGCCAGCGTCGAAAACACCTCCGGCGGCTTCGAAGTCTCCTTCAACTCCGGCTTTCCCCGCGTCGGCGTCGCGGAAAACTTCAACGAGTTCTCCGACACCTTCCTCACCCTCGCCGCCATCGCCCCGCTCCTCTCCGGCCCCACCACGATCACCGGCATAGCCCACTCCCGCAAACAAGAGACCGACCGCGTCGCCGGCATGGTCTGCGAACTCCGCCGCCTCGGCCAGCACGTGGACGAACACGCCGACGGTGACGGCCTCACCATCACCCCTCGTCCGCTGAAAACTGGATGCATCATCGAAACCTACCACGACCACCGTTTTGCCATGAGCTTCGGCATCCTTGGTTGCCACGATCTGCACCGCGACGGCTCTTCCTGGCTCACCATCAACAACCCCGCCTGCTGCGCGAAAACCTTCCCGAACTTTTTCGACGTGCTCAACTCCCTCCGCACCCGCACACCCGCTTAAACCGCCCCGTTCGCCTCCGTCATTGGACATTCGTCATTAGTCATTCGTCATTTTTCATGCCTTCCCCTTTTCTCATCATCGCTATAGACGGTGGCGCCGCCGCCGGCAAATCCACCACCGCCCGCGCCCTCAGTGAGCGCTTCCATTTCCTGCACGTGGACACCGGGTCCTACTACCGCGCCCTTACCGCCGAGTTGCTCCGCGCCGGCCTCGCCCCCGCCGATTTGTCCGCCGTCGAGACCGCCCTCGCCACCCTCAACCTCGGCACCCGCGTCGAGGGCCGCCGCGCCTTGATGGAAGTCGCCGGCCGCGTCGTCCCCGAGGCCGAGTTGCGCAGCCCCGCTGTCAATGCCCACGTCTCCCACTTCGCCGCTCTGCCCGCGGTGCGCGCCGCCCTGCTGGCCTACCAACGCGACCAGGCTGCCGTCGCCCGCCGCCACGGCTTCGCCGGACTCGTCATGGAAGGCCGCGACATCGGCACAGTGATCTTCCCCGACGCCGATTTCCGCTTTTTCCTCCACGCCGACCCCGCCGAGCGCGCCCGCCGCCGCGCCGCCGAGGGCCAGCAGGACTCCATCGTGGAGCGGGACCGCCTCGACAGCTCGCGCAAGGCCGCCCCCCTCGCCTGCCCCGTCGGCGCGACCGATATTGATTCCACCTTCCTCGACCTCGAAACCGTCGTGGAAACCGTCGCCGCCCCGATCGCCGCGCGACTCGCCGCCTGAGCGCTTCCCGGACACCCATGAGCCGGTTCAGACAAGTCGAGATGGAGAGGTTGTATGGCCTGAGCCACTACATGCTTGGTGTCGCCCACGACATGTTTTTTCGCGGCGAGGTTTCCGGCCTCGAAAACCTGCCTCCGTCCGGTGCCTACCTCGTGGCCGCCAACCACGCCAGCCACCTCGACCCGCCCTTCATCGGGGCTAACATCCCGCGCCAGATGGCGTTTTTCGCGCGCAAGACCCTCTGGAAACCCGGCCTGCCCTCCCGCTGGCTGGATCGCGTCGGCGCGATACCGGTGGATCGCGACGGCGGCTCCGATTTGAAAGCAATCAAGCGCGTGCTCGCCACCCTCGCCAAAGGCACGCCTTTGGTGCTCTTCCCCGAGGGCACGCGCTCCCCCGACGGAGAGTTGCAGCCCGCCAAGGCCGGCGTCGGCATGATCGCCTGCAAAACCGGCGTGCCCGTCGTCCCCGTGCGCATCTTCAACTCCCACCTTGCATTCGGACGCGGCGGCGGCGTCGCCTTCGGCACGCCGGTGCACATCGTTTACGGCACACCCATTCCAGCCTCGGTTTACGACGTTCCCTCCGACGGCAAAGACCGCTACCAACGCGCCAGCGAACGCATCATGGCCCGCATCGCCGCCCTCCCCCCGCCGCCCGTCGTGATCGTTTGAAAACCAAAAAGCCCCCGTTTTCACGGAGGCTTTAAAATGGAGCCGAGCATCGGGCTCGAACCGACGACCTATGCTTTACGAAAGCATTGCTCTACCAACTGAGCTAGCTCGGCCTAAAGGAGGCTTGGAACAAACTCGCCCACCGCGGTGGAGCAAGCTTCTTTTCCCACCTCACCGCCCATGCCACCGCTCTCCACCGATCTTTTTGACTACGTCCTGCCGCCTCACCTCATCGCCCAGACCCCCGCCGAGCGGCGCGATGCCTCCCGCCTTCTCGTCGTTCACCGCGCCACCCATCGTATCGAACACCGCCACTTCTCCGATCTCGGCGAATACCTCCGCCCCGGCGACACCCTCTTTCGCAACAACGCCGCCGTCCTCCCCGCCCGCCTGCTCGCCCAACGCCCCACCGGCGGCGCGGTCGAGTGCCTCCTGCTGCGCCCCGCCGCCGATGGCGAGACGTGGTGGTGCCTGATCCGTCCCGGCAAAAAACTCCCGCCCGGCGCGACCTTCGGAATTGATGGAGCCTTCACCGGCACCGTGTTGGAAAAGGACGCCGAGGGCGCCGCCCGCATCGCCTTCACCTGCGCGCCCGGCTTCGACGGCGCACCGGCATCCATCATCGCCGTGGCCAACCGCCTCGGGGAGGTTCCGCTCCCGCCCTACATCCAGCGTCAACACACCGCCGAAGAGCGCCGCGCCGACCTCGAACGTTACCAGACCGTCTACGCCGACCGTGGCCGGCAGGTCGCCGCCGCCGCGCCCACCGCCGGCCTGCACTTCACGCCGGAGTTGCTCGCCGCCCTCGCCGCCCAAGGCGTGCGCACCGCTGACCTCACGCTCCACGTCGGCCTCGGCACCTTTAAACCCATCGCCACCGAGACCATCGAGGCCCACGCCATCCACCGCGAGATCTACGAGGTCCCGCCCGCCACGCAGGCCGCCCTGCTCGCCCCCGCGCCCGGCACCCGCCGTATCGCGGTCGGCACTACCAGCGTGCGCTCACTGGAGGATTTTTGGCAAAAACACCCCGCCGGCGCGCCCGCCTCCACCCAGCCTCACCTCAGCGAGGCAGGCATCTACCTTTACCCGCCCCACGTTTTCCCCGCCATTGACGCCCTTATCACGAACTTCCACCAACCGCGCTCCACCTTGCTCTGCCTCGTGAGCGCGTTCCTCGCTCCCGGCTCGACCGACGGCATCGCGTGGTGCCGCGAAATCTACGCCGAGGCCGTAGCCCGCGACTACCGCTTCTTCAGCTACGGCGACGCCATGCTGATTTTGTAACATTTTCGTGCCATGGCTTGCGCCCGTCACTCGATGGATTTGCCTTCGCGTCCGATGCATTCGCCGACCACCCCAGACGAGGGCTCCGCCCCGCCGCCGCCCACCACTATGGACGCGTGGCGCATCTTGGTGCGTGGCGCCGCCGTGATCGGCATCCTCTTCGTCTTCGCGTTCTGGTCCGCCAAGGGCTACAACAAGGGCTGGTCGCAAAACCAAGTGCCGGTCAAAAACATCGATCCCGTCACCGAGATCGAGTTCACCACCTACGAGAAGCGCTTTATCCCCGGTCTCGACTACCTCGCCGGCGGCACCGTCCTCGGGCTCGCACTTTTTGCCGCAACCTTTCTTCGCCGCCGGAGTCCAAAACCCGCCTGAGCTCGGCTCTTTCCCTAATCAGACCTAAACAACAACAACACCTCCCACCATGTCCGCACTGCCCACCACCCTGCGCTCCATCGCCTTCGCCGGCTTCACCATCATCTCGGCCATCGCCGCCCCCAAGACCTTCGACTTGAAGGATCCGAAGGGCGTCAACGCCATCCAGTTCAAGCTCGACTCCATTCTTGAGCCCATCGCCGGCACCGCCGGGGCCATCACCGGCACCGTCACCTTTGATCCCGCCGCCGTCGAGGCCACCAGCGGCAAGGTCTCCGCCGCCTCCTCCTCCATCGTGGTGCCCAACGCCAAAATGAACGAGCACCTCCTCAGTGCCTCCTGGGTTGATGCCGAGAAGCATCCCGAGATCAGCTTCGCCTTCACCTCCCTCACCGATGTGAAACCCGCCGGCGCCAACAAGTGGACCGCCACCGCCGCCGGACAGTTCTCGCTCAAAGGCGTCACCAAAGAAATCACCGTTCCCGTTTCCCTTACCTACCTCGAAGGCCAGTTCGGCAAACGCGTGAACAAACCCGAGCTCGGCGGCGACCTGCTCGTCGTGCGCGGCGAGTTCTCCATCGCCCGCGGCGACTACGGCATCAAGCCCGGCGAAAACGAAGACAAAGTCGCCCCCGTCGTCCAGCTCACCTTCGCCCTCGTCGGCAGCGCGCCCAAGTCCTAAGCCCCGGCCGACCACGCTCCGCCTGCCGCCCCATAGCGGAACGACGGAGTCGTTTCGTCCCCTCCCCCGCCGCGCGATCCCACAGATCGCGCGGTTTTTTTTGCCACCCCATCCGCGCTGATTTGCCGCCCACCCCAAAACCCTGATCATACCAACAGCCCCGGATATTCAGACTTTATACCAAATGTCCGAACCATGCAGATTCTTAACGCGAAGACGCGAAGAACCGAGAAGATCGCGAAGTAAATGAATTAAAGAACTTTGCGATCTTCGGTTAGATCTTGGCGTCTTCGCGATAAAGTCTGAAAGCTTGGGGGAATTGGCATTAACCACAGATATCACAGATACGAACCGGATATAAGGCAGCAGAGCCGAGGTGCCGGGGTTTTATCCGGTATTCATCTGTGAAATCTGTGGTTAAAATTTCGGTTTCTAAACTCCAGTTTTCCCGGGCTTTTGGTATCAGTCTAAATCTTTTCATCGCAAAGGCGCGAAGACACAAAGCT
Source organism: Opitutaceae bacterium (assembly GCA_027488595.1). Taxonomy (GTDB): domain Bacteria; phylum Verrucomicrobiota; class Verrucomicrobiia; order Opitutales; family Opitutaceae; genus IMCC26134_A. The sequence continues at coordinate 7,171 of JAIYBI010000161.1, forward strand.
CGCAAAGGCCTGAAATGAATAAAAACTTCATACTCCTCCGCGCCTCTGCGTCTTTGCGTTAAAATCTAAAAGCTTAGCGCAATTGGCCCCACTCCCTTTCCCATGACCGACACCGAGCTCCAGACCCTGATCGAAGACGCCACCTTTGACTATGCCATGGGCGACACCGATGCCGCCGTCGCCAAGCTCGCCCGCGCCACCGCCGCCTGCCCCGGCTCTTTCGAAGCCTGGCACGCCCTCGCCGAGATCAACTTCAGTGCCCGCCGCCTCGACCCCGCCCTCGCCGCCGCCGAGCACGCCCACGCCCTCCGCGCCGACGACTTGTTTATCAACACCACCCTTTCCCGGATCTGGATGGAAAAAGGCGACAAAGCCACCGCCGAGAAATTCGGCGCCCAGGCCAAAATCCTCGGCTGGAAAGACCAGCTCCAAAACCCCTCCGCCCACGAAGGCGGCCTGAAGTAAAACCTCATCCCGCTCCGGTCCGGATTCCCCGCGCCCGCACCTCGACAGTCGAATGCGCCCGCAACCAACCGCGCCGTTCAACGCCGGCAGGTGCTCAATCCGGCAACAGCACTGAAGCGGATAGCTTGACGCCGCCGCGCGCCGCTTCTTCCTTCCGATGCACTGGCACAGCCC
>JAIYBI010000378.1 GCA_027488595.1 Opitutaceae bacterium
CGATGGACATCCAGGTCTCCAGCAACTTCGAGCGCTTCCTCTACTACAGCGTCGGGCAAAACCCGGTGAAGGTCCGCGAGATCATGGAGACCTTCAAAACCACCGGCGCATACACCTTTGAGTCTTTCAATCGCGACACCTTTACCGCGTCGCGCTGCACCGACGCCGAGATTCCCGGCATCATCCGCCAGGTGTATCAGGATTTTAACTATATCGCCGATCCGCACACCGCCTGCGGTTTTAAGTCCTTGGCGAAAGACCGTCCGAGCATCGTGCTTGCGACCGCCAGCCCGGCGAAGTTCCCCGATACGATCATCTCCGCCATCGGCATTGAACCCAAGCACCCGAGCTTGGAGGCACTCAAAGCCCGCCCGCTGGTGAAGCACCTTATGCCTGCCGACGCGGCCACCCTGCGCGCCTACGTCGACGCTCACGCGGTGTGAGCAAAAGTCCGCGACCCGCGGCAACGGGGGTTCTCGAAGCTCAGCGTGACAGAAGGCCCGCGATGCAGGCCATCGAGTAGCAGGCCAGCAGTCCGCCGATCATGGCTTTGAAGCCGAGGCGGGCGAGGTCCTTGCGGCGGCCTTCCGCCAGCGCGCCGATTCCGCCGATCTGGATGGCGATACTGGAAAAGTTGGCAAAGCCGCACAGCGCGTAGGTGGCGATCATCACGCTCTCGGGCCGCAGGCCCTCGGTGTTGCTCAGGCTGATGTAGCCGATGAATTCGTTGAGCACGATGCGTTCGCCAAGGATGCCGCCGACAACCCGGCAATCCTGCCAGGGAACGCCCATCAGCCAGGCGAAGGGAGCGTTCACCCAGCCGAGCACGGTCTGGAGCGGCTTGGCGTCGCTCACGCCGAAAACACCCAGGCCGGACGAAAGCAGGTAGTTCGCCAGGGCGACGATGGCCACGAAGGCGATGAGCATGGCCATGACATTGATGGCAAGTTTTATGCCGTCGCTGGCGCCGATGCAGATCGCATCCACGCCGTTGACCGATTCGGGCGGGAGCATCCGATTCGCGCCATCGCGGGTGTCGCTCACCTCCTGCTCGGGCAGAAGTATCTTGGCCATGAGCAGGGAGGCCGGCGCGCTCATTACGGAGGCGGTGAGCAGGTGTCCGGCCGAGATGCCGAAGGAGACATACGCGGCCAGCACGCCGCCGGCGATGGAGGCCATGCCGCCGATCATGAGCGCGAGCAGTTCGCTGCGCGTCATGGTGGCGAGGTAGGGTTTGATGACCAAGGGAGCCTCGGTCTGGCCCATGAAGATATTGGCGGCGGCGGCGAGGCTCTCGCTGCCGCTGGTGCGCATGACCCGTTGCATCAGCCATGCGACGCCCCGCACGATGCCTTGCACGATGCCGTAGTGATAAAACAATGACGACAAGGCGGACACGAGCACGATGGTGCCGGTGACGGTGATCAAGAAGATGAACCCGTTGCCCGGCCCCCATTTTTCAGCGAGAAGCGACTGGTTGGCCAGCGGGCCGAAGACCATGGCGACACCCTCGTTGGCGAAGCCAAGAAGCCGCCCCACCATGGCGTCGAGCCCCTTAAAGAAGGCGATGCCGGTGGTGGTCCGCAAAATCAGCCAGCCGAGCAGGAATTGGATCGCGAGACCGGCGAGCACTGTGCGCCAGGGAAAGCGACGCCGGTTCTCCGAGATCAACCAGGCGAGCGCGAGGAAAACAACGAGGCCGAGAATACCGACGAGGATGGACATGGGGAGGGTAAGACTAAGCACAAACGATGCCCGCACCTCGCGGGCAAGGCAGAATATCGTAAACCCGGGCGCACCTCCCGCATCACGCTTCGCAGATCAGGGCACCCATGATCCGCCAAACCCTTCGCCTGCCGTCGTGCGGAAGGGCCCCAGACAACTAGTCAATCATTGATTGACTAGTTGTCTGGGGGGCGCGCCGGTGACGAGATGGGTTTCGGGAGCGAGGAGGGGTAGGGTGCAGGCGGGAGTCAGGGGCGTGGGAGTTGGCCTTCGTAGCCGCCGCGCAGGCTGACGACGTTGGCCCAGCCGAGGGCGCGGAGCTGGCGCACGGCGCGCAGGCTGCGACCGCCTTTGGCGCAATAGACTACGACGCGGCCAGCGCGCGGCACCTCGGCGGCGGCGCGGGCGGCGAGTTGGCCTAGCGGCACGAGGCGTGCGCCGAGGAGGGTGCCGAGCGTGGTTTCGGAGGGCTCGCGCACGTCGAGGAGCAGAATCGCGCCGTCGGTTGTGGTGGTCTCTTCGCCGGTGCTCGCGGGAGCGGGGGAGGGCGGCGTGGCGCAGGCGCAGGCGGCGTAGCGATCGGGGTCGAGTGCGGTGATCGAAGGGGATGCGCCGCAGAGCGCGCAGGAGGGGTTGCGGGAAAACTTCAGGACGCGACTGGTGCCGGCGAGCGCGTCGTGTTGCCAGAGGCGGCCGAGCAGGGGTTCGCCGGCGCTCGCGATGAGCTTGATCGCTTCCAGCGCCTGCATCGTGCCGACCAGGCCGCAGAGCGCGCCGATCACGCCCGCCTCGCCACAACCGGGCACGAGACCGGCGGCGGGGGGCTCGGGGTGAAGGCAGCGGTAGCAGGGGCC
>JAIYBI010000226.1 GCA_027488595.1 Opitutaceae bacterium
AGGTGGCGGCGGAGGACGCGGACTGCCGCCCAGGGGGTGATGGTGAAGGCGATGGCGAGGGAGAAGAGCATCGCGGCAGTCGAGCCGATGGGGATGGGGCGCATGTAGGGCCCCATGAGTCCGCCGACGAAGGCCATGGGCAGGATGGCGGCGATCACCGCCCACGTCGCGAGAATGGTGGGGTTGCCCACCTCGTCCACCGCTTCGAGGGCGACACGGGCGAGGTCCTTTTTGTCGGCACCAGGCAGGCGCAGGTGGCGGACGATGTTTTCGACGACAACGATGGCGTCGTCCACCAGGATGCCGATGGAGAAAATCAGCGCGAAGAGCGTGATGCGATTGAGCGTGTATCCATAAAGGTAGAACACGAGCAGGGTCAGCGCCAGGGTGGTGGGGATGGCGAGCAGCACGATCAAGGACTCGCGCCAGCCGAGGAAGAGCAGGATGAGCACGGCGACGCCGAAGACGGCGATGCCCATGTGGAGGAGGAGCTCGTTGCTCTTTTCGGCGGCGGTGTGGCCGTAGTCGCGGGTAATGGCAACCTCGACATCGGCGGGCAGGAGCGTGCCGCGAAGGGCGTCCACTTTCGTGAGCACACGCTCGACCACGGTGATGGCGTTGGCGCCGGGGCGCTTGGCTACGCTGAGCGTGACGGCGGCCTCAAGGTCGCCGTCGGGCGAGCCGTGGAGCACGGTGTCAGTGGGTTCCGCGGCGGTGTCGCGGATTGTGGCGACGTCACGCAGGTAAACGGGGCGTCCGTCGAACACGCCGAGCACGATGGCGCCGGCGTCGGCGGTGTCGTGGAGGAAGGTGCCGGTCTCGAGCAGGAGTTCGAGGTTGGCGAAAGGGCGCGAGCCGGCGGGTTGCACGCGGTTGGCGGCCTGAAGGACGGGGGCGATCTCGGCGGCGGTGAGGTTGCGGGCGGAAAGCGCGGCGGGGTCGAGTTCGATGCGCAGGGCGCGGCGGGCGCCGCCGATGAGGGTGGTTTCGGCGACCTCAGGAACGGACTTGATGGCCTCCTCGACTTGGAGGGCGAGGCGGCGCAGGGTGAGGTGATCTTGCGTGCGGCTGTGGAGCGTGAGCGCGAGGATGGGGACATCGTCGATGGTGCGGGGCTTGACGAGAGGGGCGGAGACGCCGGACGGGATGCGGTCGGCGTTGGTCTGGAGTTTTTGGTTGAGACGGACGAGGGCGGCCTCGATGTCGGTGCCGACGAGGAAACGCACAATGACCATGGACTGGCCGGGCGAGGACGTGCTGTAGAGGTATTCGACGCCGGGGATCTCCCAGAGGAGTTTTTCCATCGGGCGGGTGACGCGGTTTTCTACTTCGGCGGGTGTTGCGCCTGGCATGGCGACGATGACGTCCACCATCGGCACCTTGATCTGCGGCTCCTCCTCGCGCGGGAGCTGGAGCACGGCGAAGAGGCCGAGCAGGATCGAGGCGATGACTGCGATGGGCGTGAGTTTTGAACCGACGGCAAAGGCGGCGAGGCGACCGGACAAGCCGAAGCGAGCCGGTGCGGGGTCGGGGGAGGACAGAGGAGAGGCGGAGCTCACGGCTGGATGGTGACGGACTGGCCGTCGCGCAGGGAGGCGGGGGCGGAGAGGACGACGGATTCGCCGGCGTCGAGGCCGGCGGCGATGACGAGGCGGCCGTCGTGGAGGCCGGCGGTTTTGACGAGACGGAGACGGGCCTGGCCGGCGGTGACGACGAAAGCGCGCTCCATCTGGCCGAACGGAGTGACGGCGTCGGCGGGCACGGTGATCGCGGAGGAGGACGATTCACCGGCGGGCCAGAGGACGCGAACGAAGTCGCCGGAGCGGGCGGTGCCGGCGTTAGCGGGCAGGGCGATTTTGGCGAGGCGGGTTCGTGAGCCCGGGTCGGCGGCGGGGCTGAGTTCAGCGAGGGTGCCGGTGACGGTGCCGCCGGGGAGTTGCACGATCACGGAAGCGCCCACGGCGAGGGCGGGAAGGGACGCGGGCACCTCGACCTCGGCGCGGAGGCCAGTGGTGGCCTCAAGGGCGAAGAGCGGGAGACCGAGGGTGGCAAGGTCGCCGGACTGGACGAGTTTGCGGGTGATGACGCCGGCGAAGGGTGCGGTCACACGGGTGTAGTCGAGCAGGGCAGTTGCCTCCTGCACGGCGGCTTCGGCGCCGCGACGGCGGTCGGCGAGGGCGCGGACTGATTCGATGGTGACGACGTTTTTGGCGAGCAGACCGGATTCGCGTTCGTAGTCGCGAAGCGCCTCATCAAGCACGGACTGGGCTTGCACGAGACGGGCGTCGAGCTCGGCTGCGGAGAGGGTGAGCAGAACCTCGCCGGCGGCGACGCTTTGGCCGAGGGCAAAGTCGGCGCGGGTAATGGTTCCCATGACGCGGGCGGCGACGATGGCGTGGTCGGCGGGGCGCAGGGTTCCGGCGACGGGTTGGGTAAGGGTCAGCGGGCGGGCCTCGGCGGTGGCGACGCGGACGTAGACGGAGGCGGTCTTGCCGAGGGCGTCGGGGGTAGGGAAGCGGCGGCACGCGGACGTTGCGCACACCGCGAGAAGAGCGGCGGCGATGGCGAAGGTGCGCATGGGGACGGGGAGTCGAAGATTCATTTTTCGAGGACGGACTGGTTGGGTTTCACGAAGCCCAGTTTGCGGGCGACCCACTCGGGCGGGCAGAAGCCGGTGAAGGCGGACTGGATGAGATTGAGGCCGATGAAGCAGGTGAAGAACAGCCACCGGTGGTCAACGAAGTGGGCGAGGGCGACGCTCACGAGGATCATAAAGCCGGCTAGGACACGGATGAAGGAGTCTGATTTCATAGTTGACTAATTACGCATATACTCACATAGTTGAAATTATGTCAAGTGCTTGTTTGCTCGCCGCCATGGCCAAAAAGAACCGATCCCTGAGCGAAGAGGCGCTGGTGCTGGTGGCGCGTCGCTTTGCGGTGCTGGCGGAGCCGATGCGGCTACGTTTGTTGCAGGCGCTGATTGCAGGGGAGAAGTCGGTGGGAGTGCTGGCGGAGGCGGCGGGAGGGACGCAGGCGAACGTGTCGAGGCATTTGCAGACCCTGGCGGAGGCGGGGCTGGTGAGCCGGCGCAAGGAGGGACTGCAGGTGTTTTATGCGATCGCGGACCCGTCAATTTTCGAACTGTGCGAGCTGGTGTGCGGGAGCATTGACCAGCAGATGCAGGCGCGGGCGAAGGCATTTCGCTGAGTTAGACGAGCGGTTTCGAGCGGGGTTGTCCCGGAAACCGTCAGCGTTGCGGGATCAGGCCCGTCGCCGACGGCCGGGGAGGGGGGATTCCCACGCGGCGATGGTGCGGTTGAGGTGGGCGAGCTGGCGGCGCAGGACTTCGAAGTCGTGGAGGAGTTCGGCGTGGACCTGCTGTTGAAGCTTCGGGCGTTTTTTCTCTGAGAGGGTGAAGCGCCAGGCTTGGGTTTTGCGGTAGTGGCGGAGCTTGCGCTCGGTGTCGCGACGGGCGGCATCGAGCTCGGCGATGGCCAGGCGCAGGCGGCTGAGCGAGGAGTCGGGGCCGACGGTGTCGTTGGCGGTTTCCCAGCTCACTTCGAGGCGGGCGAGCCAGTCGGCATCGCGGGCGGCCCAGGCCTCCTGCACCTCGTGCCAGAGGCGTTCGCGGGCGGGAGTCCAAGCGCCGCCGCGATCGGGATGGAGGTGGGAGACCAAGCGGCGGTAGATGTCTTTGGCGTCGGCGTTTTCGGGTTTCGGGGCGGGGTGGCGGGAGTCGTGCTCGGAGCTGCCGTCGTCGTAGCGACTTGAGTGTGCGGAGTCTTCGGAGTCGTCGCCGAAGAGGTTTTTGAAAAAATCGTCGAAGGCGTCGTCCGTTTCGTCGGCGGGGTGGCGACCGGAGCGACGGGGGTTGCGCGCCTCGGCTTCGGCGCGGGCTTTGGCCTCGGCCTCCTCTTCGGCACGAGCGGCGCGCTCGTAAGCGTCGGGGTCGGCCTGGTAGGCTTTGTGTTCGGCCCAGAGTTTTTTGAGGGAGCGACCGCTCATGGCGGCCTGGAACTCGACCGCTTGGACGGCGGCGGCTTTTTGCGCGAGGTCCTGATGGAGTTCACGCAGGGCGGTGAGGAGTTGCGGGAAAGTCTGGGCGAGCCAGGATTGGAAAGACGGGGCGTCGGTTTCCTCGTGGCGCTGGAGATCACGGCCGACTTTTTCGTGGCGCTTGCGGGCGGCGTGGAACTTGGCCCAGGCGGCGTTTTGGAGTGGGCGCTGGTCAATGACCAGTAGCACACGCGAGCGGGAGAGCCGGGGCTGGGGAACGGGCCGGGCCCAATCGGGGATTCCGTATCGGTGTGCGTTGGTGTGTGGCCGTGGCATCGGGAGCGGGAATGGCTCAGGCGGCGGGCGTGCCGTTGGCGAGGGCGGTGACCTTTTCCTTGAGGTGGGTGCTGCGGGTGCGGGCGTCGTTGTTGCGCACGGCCATGCCGTAGGCGGCGGGTTCGCCGACGATGAAGACCTTTTTTTTGCCGCGGGTGATGGCGGTGTAGAGGAGGTTGCGCTGGAGCATCATGAAGTGCGCCTTCAGTAGTGGAATAATCACTACGGGATACTCGCTGCCCTGGCTCTTGTGGATGCTGATGGCGTAGGCGAGGGCGGCGTCGCCCAGCTCGCCGCGGGTGAAGGTGTGGCGGGTGCCATCGAAGTCGGCTTCGAGGGTGCCGGCGTCGGGGTCGGTGGCGGTGACTAGGCCGATGTCGCCGTTGAAGAGGGCCTTGTCGTAGTTGTTGCGGAGCTGGATGAGCTTGTCGCCGGTGCGGAATTCGCCGGACGGGCCGCGCAGGCCGCGACCGTGGGGATTGAGGGCGGTCTGGAGCTGGGTGTTGAGGTTGCCGACCCCGGCGACGCCCTTGTGCATGGGGGCGAGGACCTGGATGTCGCCGGGTTTTAGCCAACGGTAGTGGGTTGGGATGAAGTCGGTGCAAAGGGCGAGGGTTTTGCGGATGCAGTCCTCGGCGTCGGTGGCGACGATGAAAGTGAGGTCGGCCCAGGGCTGGAGTTTTTCGAGGGTG
>JAIYBI010000407.1 GCA_027488595.1 Opitutaceae bacterium
CCGGTAGCCATATCAAGAGCCAGATAATCCGAGACAGGCTCTCCGCGCTGCAACAAGGCTTGGGATCGGGCGATGTAGGCAAGCCAGGCTTTGCCCGGTTCATACCAGGTCTGATGCCGGCCGAAATGCGTGCCCCACCAGCCCATGCTCATGCCTGGCTTCAGGTTGTCCGGGAGGGGTTGGTGGACCCAGTGGTGGAGGAAAAACTGGTTGATGCCACTGCACCAGGCGCCGTCGCCGGAAAACTTGAGAGCAGCCGGGGTTTCCGACCATTTGGCATCGGTGGGCCGCGCCGTGAACGACTCGGTGGCGATGATCTTGATGCCTCCGGCCTGAGCGGGTCCGACGATGCCGCGCCCGATTTCGCCGCCGCTGCCGAGCCAGAACTCGCCCATTGTCATGTCCGGCACCGCGGCTGACTCCATGGTGTTGAACGGGCCGGAGTAGGGCTCCAGATACATCTGCACGCCCAGCGCGTTCATCATGGCCTTCCCCTGGCGGAAATTATTTTCCACGAAGAGATCCGAGACCGTCGCCTTGAGATCCCAAGCGAACCGCGCGGTCAAATCCGCGTTGCCGATGACCTTCTTGTCCAGGGTCGGAAGCCACGGGACCGGATCGTAACCCCGGCGTTTTTTGAACTCCTCGCGAAATCCCTCGGTCCAGTTCAGTCCACCCGCCTCGTAGCTGTCGAGCGTCAGGTGCCGCATGGATTTGCCCAGCAGCGAACCGAGGTTTTCCTTCAACGGCCGGAGAACCTGCTCAAAGTGAAACCGCGAATCCGCCGCACTCAGTTTGTCGCACTCCAGCGTTTTCACTTCCTCCGGGGCCGGGTGGCATCCCGTGCCCGTCGTGGTGTAGCCCAGGCGATAGACGAGCCATTTTCCCGCCGGGGGCGTCCAGTTCAACGAGCCGTCCGCCGCCATGTTTCCGCTCAGATCGGTGATGCTGTCCGCAGCCGCCTCGGGGGCGTCAGCCATGGCGACCACTGCGATCTCGCGATAGAAATTCATCTTGGCCTTGGGCGGCGGGAGTTTGCCGGAGTAAGGTTTGCCGCCTTCGATCGGGGTCACGGTCCACACCACCTTTTTCATGGATTTTTCCGGTGTGATCCAAGGGCCGCCGGTTGCGGAATAGCCGACGCAATTGTGCATGCCGAGATTCAGCCCGAGACGGTCCGCCTCGGAAGCGGCGTGTTTTACCAACGCCCACCACGCGGGACTGCGGTAATCGTTTTCCGGCCAGGGTGTGTTTTTGAACGGCGCGTCATACGCCTGCACGTTGGAAGTGAGGTTGAAAATGGTGGCTCCGCCGATGCCGGCGGACTTCATGGCTTCGAGGTCCTTCGTGATGCCGTCTTTGCTCACGTTGTGCCCCATCCAGTGCCACCAGACCATGGCATGAGCGGCGGGCGGCGGCTGGATGAAGTCCTCCTCAAGGGTGCCGCCTGAGGCCGTGTGGCCGGTCAATGCCGCCGCTAAAAATGCCATAGCGAGTGTTTTCATAAATGGGGCCATGCGGGGACGCGGGTGACGAGGTGTTGGGAGGAGCGGAGGTCGTTGGAACCCATCGGGCCCGCAGGCGTGATACAATGCGAGTGCTCACCCGCCGTCCAAGAAGCTTCAACGCTCAAATCGCAGACCAAAGACCGGCGAGTTTGATAACCGAATCAAACCGAGGCTCGGTGAGCAGATGTAAACTTACAAAAACCGTCCCTACTCCTCGCATCGTCGTGTGAGAACAATTGAACGACTGATTGCGCTAACAAGTGTAGTTCCGCCGGCCGATCGGAAATGGAAGTGACGAACAAGCAGCGGTGGCCTTCCGGTTCAACTGCCGAACATTATTTGAGCAGGTCCAACGCCGCGGAGGTCATGGCGACAACGCCGGTTCGGATGGCCGGCTCGGCATCGGGTGCCCAGCGCGGGGAGTGAAGCGAAGGCATCGTGCCGTTTTCCTTTTTTATGCGGGCGTAAAGCTCCGGCGGCACGGCCCCCAGACCGAACATAAACACCGGCACCTTATCATCCGTGCGGCCATAGCGACCAAAGTCCTCCGCGCCAGTGCCCGGCTCTCGCTGGGCTACATTGGTTTCGCCAAAGACGCGCTGCATCACGCCGACTACCCGTCGCGTCAGCGCAGGATCGTTGTAAAGCGACGGCGTGTAGGAATCGCCAAATTTCACCACTGGCGTAAGCTCGTCCGGAATGCCCGCGGTAACGGCGCAGCCGAGGGCGATGCGCTTGATGGCATCCAGCGTTTTCCGGCGTGATTCGTCGCCGAAAGTGCGCACGGTCAGCTGCAGTTTCACCTCATCGGGAATGATGTTGTTCTTCGTGCCGCCGTGAATCGTCCCCACGGTCACCACGACCCGCTCGCCGGGTTTGGTTTCGCGGCTCACGATGCTCTGGAGCGCCACGACAATCTGAGCGGCGAGCAGCACCGGGTCTTTGGTTTTTTGGGGGTAGGCGCCGTGACCGCCGATGCCGCGAACGGTGATATCCACAGTATCCGCATTGGCGGAGGCATACTCCGGGCAAAATGTGATGACACCCGCGGGAGCGTCCGCAGAATCATGCAATGCGAGCGCATAATCCGGTTTAGGAAAACGCGTGAACAATCCATCCGCGATCATAGCCCGCGCGCCGCCGCCGCGCTCCTCGGCGGGTTGGGCGATAAGCACGAGTGTGCCACGCCACCGGTCCGTTAGCTGCATCAGGGCGCGGGCTGTGCCCACCAGGCAGGCCATGTGGAGGTCGTGTCCGCAGGCGTGCATCACGCCGGTGTCTTTGCCCGCATCGTCTTTGGCTATCACGGTGCTGGCGAACGCGAGTCCGGTTTGTTCCGTAATCGGTAACGCATCCGTTTCAGTGCGCAGCAGCAAGGTCGGCCCTGCGCCGTTTTTGAAAACGGCCACCACGCCAAAGCCTCCGACCCTGCGCGTCACGGTGTAGCCTAGTTTTTCCCATTCCTGCGCGAGTCGCTCGGAAGTTTTTTCTTCGTGATAAGAAAGCTCCGGCTCGGCGTGGAGCGTTTGGTAGAGTTTGGTGAGTGACGGCAATTCCGTTTCTGCGATGAAGGCGACGTCCTTCGCGCGAGCAATCGGCGCGTGCAGGAAAAGGAGAACTAGCAAGGCGGCGGTAGTTTTCATGATCGGGTGATTCTTGCAGCGGAATGCAGCACGCATGGTTAGTAAACATTACTGTGACCAGGGCAACGCATGTGATCACCAAGCCAAGCCCCACTGCGGGTGTCGCCGCGGCTAATCCGCGTTACCACCGCAAAACGGCGCGGCCGGATCGCCGGAATCATCCGTATTTTTTTATTTTTAATCCTGAGGTAAGGAAACGCGTGGTCATGCGCTCCAATGAGTGTCGGGCATTTGCCCGGCATAAATCAAAACCAACCCAAAGATCCATCCATGAAAACACTGTTCAAGCTATTCGCCCTCGCCGCTCTCACCCTGACGAGCGTTTTTGCCAAAGACCTCGTCAACACTTCCGGCGCCAGCGGCATCGCTGTCGGCGGCTACGATACCGTCGCCTTCTTTACGGATCATCAGCCGGTCAACGGCGATCCAAGCATCTCCGCCAAGTATCAAGATGCGACTTACATCTTCGCCAGCGATGCACACCGTAAATTGTTCGAGGCGAACCCCGAAAAATACGCTCCGCAGTGTGGCGGTTTTTGCGCCTTCGGCGTCTCGGTCAACGCCCTGTTCCCGGTGGACATCAGCACCTGGCAGATTCGTGACGGGAAACTGTATCTCAACTTGAACCCAAAGATCCTTAAGGCGTTCAACAAGGACATTGATGCCAACATCACCAAGGCCAATCAAAACTGGCCGGCCTTGGTTGAGAAGAACGGCAAGTAAGGAGTTTGTGCGACTGCGAGCCTCGCGGCTCAGCCCTAAAAGGGCTGAGCCTTTTTTAGCGATTGGCAGCGACTGGAAACGTGCTTTCGGTGGCGGTTATGAATTCCTCCCTGCCTGTGCGCGATGCCGAGACATGGCGCAGGGAACTTTCAAACCCCGGCCCGAGCCAAGACCAGGCGTTGAACGAGCTGCGGCGCCTGCTGCTGGCCGGATTGAGCGGTGGCTTTGGCCGCCACGGGAATGCGTTTCTCGAAGACATCGTGCAGGAGGCGATCGTTAAAATCTTGAAGCACTTGAACGATTTTTCCGGAAAGAGCCGCTTTACGACCTGGGCGATGTCCATCGCAGTGCGGACCGCCTTAAGCGAACTCCGCCATAAACGCTGGGGGCAGATATCCCTTGAACAGTGCGCCGAAGAAACGGGCGTGGACGCCGCCGCCCGCGACGTGGTTGACCCGGGGGCAGATCCCGCACAGCAGACTGCGGAGCAAAACCTCTTCGCGGTTCTGCATCACTTGATTCAGACCGTCCTCACGCCAAAGCAACGGGTCGCCATTCTTTCCGAGGTCGCCGGAATGCCGATGGAAGAGATCGCCGCGAAGTTAGAGAGCAATTTGAACGCCACCTACAAACTACTGCACGACGCCCGGAAACGCCTTAAGGCCGGTCTCGAATCACACTCCTACACCCGGTAACCGCCCGCCCGCCGGGGCAACCCTCACTGATTACTTAAATCAATCCCCATGAGCAGAGACGCCGAAAAAACCCGACAACTTCTGAGAATGATTCAAGCCACGCGCGAACAGGAACTCACCTGCGACAAATGCTTGGGACACCTCGCCGAGTTGGCTGAAACCGAGCTGCAGCTTAAACCGTTGTGCCAGGCCTTGAATGAGGTCTCCGCACATCTCGATAACTGTCCGGACTGCGCTGAGCACTATGCCGCGCTACGATCCGCCATGGAGACGCTCAAGGAGTGAACGCGCTGGCGCTCAAAGTTCGGGCCTGCACACTTTGCGCCGCTCATCTCCCGCTCGGGCCGCGACCCGTTCTCCAGGTTTCGCGCACGGCGCGGATCCTTATCGCGGGGCAGGCACCGGGCAGGAAGGTTCATGCGTCGGGCATTCCTTTTGACGATGCCAGTGGAGATCGACTGCGCGAGTGGATCGGGCTGGATCGGGAAACGTTTTACGACGCGAAACGCGTGGCGATTTTACCCATGGGGTTTTGCTATCCTGGAACGGGAAAGGCCGGAGACCTGCCGCCGCGACC
>JAIYBI010000567.1 GCA_027488595.1 Opitutaceae bacterium
GCCAACCAACTCCTCGACGACGTCCAAACCACTCTCGCCGCCTCCGCCGCCACCCTCGCCGCGCCCGCCATCGGCGTGCCCAACCTCGCCGTCCTGCGCCCGCTTGACCCCACCGCCGCGAGCACCGCCACCAACCCCTACCTTGCCCGCCTCGTCGCCGGCATAGACCTCGCCACCGCCACCGCCGAGACCCGCGTCTGGGAGAAAAACACCGCCACCTGGAACGAGTTCGCCGACTTCAACTTCGCCCGCACCACCGGCGCCGAGCTCGACACCCTTTTCTGGCTCTTCGCCCACCCCTCAAGCCCTCGCCGCCACAATCCCGAGATCCTCCGCCGCGCCCTCCGCCGCGCCTACGCCTACCTCGACGCCATCGCCGTCCACGGCGGAGATTTCGACGCCGCCCAGCTCGCCAGTTTCTACGACGACTTCGCCATCGGCCCCGCCTCCCAACCTTTCCGCGAACTGCCCTCCCTTTACCCGAACCTCCTCCCGCCCGCGCAGAAAAACCTCTGGCAGGCCGCCATGATCACCGCCGGCGACAAGATCTACACCACCCACCGCGACCGCCCCGCCACCTGGGTCAACACCGACGTCGCCATCTCTTGCGAGTTGTTCAACTTCGCCCTCCCCCGCCCCGCCTCCGACCCGCAGCGCGCCGCCATGCTGGCCAAGGCCACCTACTTCATGTCCGACGTGCTCACCAGCGGCCGCATGTTCGCCGACGGCGCGGTCGGCTACCACGACTCCCAAAACGAGGCCGGCGGCTACCAAAACACCGTCGCCGAATACGTCACCCGCTACTTCGAAATGACCGGCGACGCCGACGCCGGCGAGATCCTGCGCCGCATGGAATGGTATGGCCCCATCAACGGCCCCATTCACTCCTGGTGGACCTCGCCCGCCTGGAAACTCGCCTGGAATGACATAGACTCCTCCGACCATGGCGGCGAATCCATCGCCGGCCAAAACCCCTACGTCCGCGCCGAACTCGACGCCGCCATGAACGTCGCCGCCACCTCCACCAACTGGGTCGGCGTGCAACGCTCCGCCACCTGGTATCGCCCCGGCACCGCCGCCCTCCCGCGTCCCGACTACACCGTCTTCGACCGCAACATCCTCGGCCCCCGCGCCTGGTATGGGCGTTGGAACTACGCCGCCACCCTGCGCCGCACCGACGACATTGACCCCGGCCTGCACACCCTCATGGGCGCGCAGGTCGCCGACGCCTCGCCCTTCCGCGTCAACGCCTGCCTCATGGGCGTGTTCCCCCGCCTCCGCATCTCGCCCGATTCCGGCACCGACGCCGACGGCACCTTCGCCGAAACCCGCCACGCCTGGCTCGCCACCGGGCTCGCGGGCGCTGCCGTCGTCCGTCGGGATTTCTCCACCCTCGCCGCCTCCCACCGCCTCGAAACTTACAACAGCTCCAACAAGGGTGCCGTCCAACCCTGGACCTCCCGCCAGCTCTGGCTAGGCCTGCCCGACCGCGTCGTCGGCCTGCTCACCCTCGCACCCGACGCCGACACCACCGCCTTCGAGGTTCAGGGCGCCCTCCGCCTCGGCTTCGGCGGCACCGCCTACAGCGCGACCAAGACCCTCACGCCCAGCGGCACCTCCGGCAACGCCTGGACCTACGGCGACCTTTTTATCCGCCTCCACGGCCACGACTACGCCGCCGTTACGACCGACACCTACGCCTTCCGCCGGACCGAGGCGCCCATCACCGAAATCACCCTGCGCGACCAGACCGACGGTAAAACCAACACCGCCGCCCGTCCCTACCTTGCCGGCCAGCGCCGGTTTTTCATCGCTGAGATTCGCAACCGCACCGCCACCGGCGACATCACTGCCACCGAGGTCGCCGCCCCCTCCGGCCTGCTCGCCTTCGAGATAGACCACCCAACCGCCGGCCGGCGCTTCCGCATGGTTTACAACCCCACCGCCTCCGCAGTCACCTACTCGCCCGCCCTCGCTTGGAGCGGCCCGGTCCGACTTCACCTCGCGGTCGCCCAGTCCGGCCAACTCCCCGCCTGGCAGCCCACCCTCCCTCAATTCCGCCCGAGCTGGGTGCCCGATCCCACCGGAACCGTCCCCTCCGCCTACTGGACCGCCTCGGCCGGCGGGGTGGAAATCCCGCCCCAAGGCCACGCCGTCTTCGAGAGCGGCGGCGACCCCGCACCCACCGTCAGCATCACCGCCCCGACCGCCGCGCCGTCCACCGTGACGGGCTCTACCCAGAGCCTCGTCGCCAGCGCCACCGGCGCCGCCGCCATCGCGTGGAGCCGCGTGTCCGGCCCGCAAACAGTGGAGTTCGCCGCCCCCGCCGCAACGACCACCACCGCCCGTTTTCTCGCCCCCGGCGCCTATGAATTGCGCGCCACCGCGAGCTTCGGCCCGGCCCCGTTCCAATACCAGGCCGTCGCCACCCGTGCGTTGAACGTAGCCTTCGATCCCGCCTCGCTGCAGGACTGGCGCGTGCTCCACTGGCCCGGCGTGGACGACCCGGCCGTGGTGGGTGACACGGTGGATCCCGACTCCGACGACATCCCCAATCTCCTGGAATTTGTGACCGGAAGCATCCCCACCGGCTACACGTCAACGCCCTGGACCCTGGCGATGCGCCCCGGCTTCCTTGATTTGACCTACCGCCGGGCGGTCGCGACCGCCGCCGCCGCCACACTCACTCCGCAATGGAGCGACACCCTGGCGGCCGCCAATTGGAGCACGAACGGCATCGAGCAAACCGTGCTCTCCACCGCCAACGGCGTGGAAACCATCCGCGCCAGCGTGCCTTTCAGCGCCGCCTCCGCCCGCTTTCTCCGCCTCCGCGTCACGCGCCCCTAAGCGGCGGATGCCGGTCCGAAACCCGCGGGGCATCGCCTTGGCGCTCCGCGCCGGCGTTCGTGTGCCACGACCTCGCCCGGATTTATACGAAAACCTAAGCTCGTTTGCAAAAATTTGCGCAAAAAGACGGTGAGTTATCTTGAAAAAACGGAAAATATCTGCCACAACCCATCTCTCGTTCTTGCCCCTAGGCCCCGCATTCTCCCCATGAAAACTCCCCCTGTTGCGTCATCCGCGATGCGTTCGCGTTCAAACTCTTCGCTCGCCGCCATGCTGGTCGCGACCCTCGCCGCCGCCGGCCTCGCCTCCTCGGCCCACGCCGCCCAGATCACCTGGCAAGGCAACGTCAGCGGCAACATGTCCGACGCCGCCAACTGGGTCGGCGGCGTGGCCCCGGCCGCAAGCGGCGACGGCGTTCTTTTTGGTGTCGCCGGCACCGCCGGCACGACATTGACGCTGAATGGCGGAGCGAACTACGGCAATGTCGGCGGCGCGCTGGTTTTCGCTTCTGGAGCGCCCTCCTACGTGATCAACGGCACTGGAGCATTAACCGTCAGCACCGGCTCCATCGTCAACAATAGCGGCACCCTTCAGACCTTAAACAAAAACCTTACCCGCAACACCTCGAATCCGCTCACAATTGGAGCGCACGGCGGCATAATCGACATCAACGGAACCTACGACATACGAGCCAGCGGTTTGGTAACCCAACTCGCCTTCGGCACCACGCAGGGCGGCATCATCGCCTTCAATGGGGGCTTTGTAAACACAGGCACAGCCGGCACCTACCCCGTGACTTTGCCAACCCTCACCGCCCCCGCGTTCGGCACTGTGATTTTCGGCGGAAACAGCAGCGTGCTGAACGGCAACGTGACCCTCGGGGCCAACACCGCCCTCAAGCTCGCCAGCGCCGATGCAGTCAGCACCGGCCAGTCCATCATCACCGTCACTCAAACCGGCAACGACGTGCTCTGGCTGGCCAGCAACGCCAAACTCAACGATTTTAACCTCTCCAGCACGGACGGTCAGGCATCCAAACACACCGTGATCCTCGGAACAGGAACGTCCGGCGCGGCGGTATCCCAAGACGTCTCCTCCCTGCGTCTCTCCCCCCAGCACCTCAATAACTTCACCAAAGCGGGCAATGTCCTCACCGGCACTCCCGCGCTGAATGTTACGGGCACCACCACTCTGGGCTCTGACGGCACTTCCGGTCGTGCCACGATCCTCGCCGCCAACGGCGTCAATCTCACCCTGGGCAACGTCACCGGCACGAGCGCGACCAACCAGGTCATCTTGGTGCTCGACGGCTCCACCAGCTCAAGCGCCATCAATGGCGTTATCAACAACGGCGCCGGCGGAGGTATTGCAGTGACCAAAGCCGGAACCGGCACGTGGTCGCTCACCCGCGCGAACACCGCCAACGGCACCACCGCGGTCAACAGCGGAACGCTGAAACTAGATTTTAATGCGACGGATGCCCCGGTCTCGGACATTCTTTATAACGGCGTAACCCCGGGCGCACTCTCTTTGGGCGGCGGCACTCTGCGTCTGGAGGGCAAAAATGCAGCCGCTTCAACCCAAGCCTTTGGCGCCGCCTCAAGCCTCGGCAGCACCGGCGGAAGCGAAATCGTGCTTCGCGCTGGATCCGGCGGGGGCAGCTCGATGAACGCAACCGTCACGGCCCTGACCATCAACACCGGCTCCACACTGAACTTCGACCTGGGTGCCGGGACCAGTTTCCGAAACACAGCCATCGTGGCCGCCGCCGCCGCCGGCCAGGGTGCGTTCTTCAACAACAATAACTACGCCCGCTACGACGCTTCAGGTAACATCGTCGAGGCTACCACGATCAACTTCGCCACCCAGGCTTCCGTCCTCGGGAACAACACCGGCAGCACCAGCAGCTACTTCATGCTCGAGGGTGGCCAGACACGCTCTGCCGGTCTCTCATTCA
>JAIYBI010000313.1 GCA_027488595.1 Opitutaceae bacterium
GCATTTGCAGACCCTGGCTCATGCGCGGGGCGGCACGTCGGTGCGGGCGAGGATGCGGGCGAGGAGCACGTCGAGTTGAGCGGCCTGTTTGTCCACGCGGCGCTGGAGCACGCCGCCGCCGATGAGCGCGGGGATGGCGATGCAGAGACCGATCACGGTGGCGGAAAGCGCGAGCGAGACGCCGCTGGTGAACTTGGCCGGATCGGGCATGCCAGTGGAGCCGCTGATGCTGGAGAAGACGCGGATGAGCGACCAGACGGTGCCGGTGAGGCCGATGAGCGGCGCGCCGGCGTAGATGACGTCAAGGTAAGGCAGGCCGCGCTCCATGCGGGCGACCTCCAGACGGGCGAAGGCGCGGGTGGCCTCGGGGTCGCCGGGGTGTTTTTGCGAAAAGGCGAGGATGCGCCCTAGAACGGAGTGCTCGCCACCGGTGGCGGGCTGGCCGGCAACGATGGCGTCGGCGAGATCATCGGGGATCACAGCCGAGCCGCGCAGGGCGACGCTCCGCTCGACGAGGATGTAAACCAGCGCGATGGAGCAAAGCGCGAGCGGGTAGACGAGAATGTCGGCCCCTTTAAGCAGTTCGATAAAAGCGAGAGTCATGCGAGTGAGTTAGCAGGAGGTGGACTCCCACAAGCAGCGAAAGGTTCAATAAATCGCCAGCGACGCGAGGAGCATTTTTGATGCTCAGCAAAACCCGCATTGGTGAACAACTCAGCGACGCACACCAAGCGAACGCGTGATATGGCGCCGCACCCACTCGCCGAGGAGGTCCAGCAGGGTCACCAGCGCGAGGATGAAGAGCAGCACGGTCGCGACTTTATCCCAGGCCTGATACTCATAGTAAGACGCCAACTGCGCGCCGAGGCCGCCCGCGCCCACGTAGCCGATGATCGAGGCGGCGCGGAGGTTGTATTCGAGCATCCAGATGACGTGGCTCACGATGAGCGGGCGCGCGTGCGGCCAGAGACCGTATTGAAAAGCCTGCATCCGGCTCGCGCCGAGGGCGGACAAACCGCGCGCCACTTCGGCGTCCACCGACTCAAAGGCGTCGCTGTAAAACTTCCCCAGATAGCCGAGCGAATAAAGCGTAAGCGCGATCACCCCGGCGAGCGGATTGGCCCCGACGATGGCCACGCCGAAAAGCGCCCAAACCAGACTGGGCACAGTGCGGGCGAAGTTCATGAGGAGTCGGGCAGGCGCCGCAACCCAGGCCGGTGCGATGGTGCGGGCGCCGAGGGCGGCCAGCGGCAGCGAGAGCAGCGCGGCGAACACCGTGGCCAGCACCGCGATTTGAAACGTCTCGGCCAAGGCTCGCACCGTTTCGTGCCACACCGACCAGTCGGGCGGGAAAAAATAGCCAACGAAACGCACGACGTTGCCCCAGGTGTCGAGGTCGCGCCCCGAGCCACGCAGAGCGGGCCAGGACGCGATCGCGGCCAAGGCGAAGGCTGCGATGGCCACCGTGAAGACGTTGATGCGCGGCGGAGGCGGCGGCTCCGCCGCAGGCGCGGGTGGCGCGGCGTGTGAGGTGGCGGGCGCGGGCTGAGCCGGGCCGGGACCGGGCGCGGAATTCATCGGCGCACCTCACGGAGTTTCCAGTTCGCCGGATCAGCAGGGTCAAAGCTGAGCACGAGATCGGCGAAACGTTCGACGAGGTCGGCGTTGTGCAGCACGCAGAGGACGGTGCGACCGTGCTCGCGGGTTTCGTTGCGCAGCAGGCCGAGCACACGACCGGTGAGGTAGGCGTCGAGGTTCGAGACGGGCTCATCCGCGAGGTAGAGGTCGGGCTCCTGCAAAAGGGCGCGGGCAACGGCGGTGCGCTGCTGTTCGCCGCCCGAAGTCTGGCAACTCCAGCGGTGAACGTTGGCCCCGAGGCCAAGATCGCAAAGAATACGGTAGGCGGCGCGGCGGTCGGCACCGGGCAGGCCGAAGAGCGTGCGCCAGGCCGGGTAGCGGCCCAGGCGACCGGCGAGGGTGTTGTCGAGCACGGTCGCGGTGGGCACGAGGAGGTTGTGCTGAAACACAAAGCCGGTGCAGCGCTGAATCTCGGCATCGTCGGGGCGGTGGGGGCCGTCTTGCGCGCAACGCACCACGACCTCGCCCTCGGCGGGCGCGAGCAGGCCGGCCACGCTGGCGAGGAAGGAGGATTTACCCACGCCGGAAGGGCCGACGACGGCGACAAAGGCCCCGCGAGGCAGGTCGGCGGTGAGCCCGCGCACCAGCCAGCGCTCGCCGCGACGGATGCCGAGCCCGCGCAACTGCACGTGCGCCGCACCACGCGGCGGACGGGAGATAGGAGCGGCGGCGGGCCTCACTGCTTGAGCGCCTGGCGGGCGAGCGCGAGGGCCTCGGCGAGCGTCGCGACGTGGGCATCGGCGTCGGCCGCCACGAGGCGGGTGGTGAAGAGCTTGTCGCGCAGCGCGGTGTTCTCCGGTTTGTTCAAAGCAAGCAAAGCGGAGCGCAGGGCGGCGGCGTCGGCGGGGGAGAGGCTCTTGCGCACGGCGAGCACATGGCTCGGCACGGGGCCCTGGGTCTGGAGACGGCGGAGCTGGGCGCGTTTTTCGACGGAGAGGTGTTTATCCTCGTCGAGCACGTAGTAGGAAACGGCGGCGGCCTCGGCCTCGCCCGCGAGCACCCGCTCCACGGCGGACACGTATCCGACACCGTAATACACGTTGCCCGCGCCGAAGAAGGACTCGGGGGACGAGTCGGGGCCGAGCAGACCACGCTGTTTCAGATCGAAAAGCGGCGCGACAAAACCGCTCGTGCTGGTGCGGCTGGCGAAAGCGACGGGGAGGCCGCGCAAGTCGGCGATCGCCGTGTAAGGCGCGGCTTTCTTGACCACCCAGTAGCTGTCGTAGGCGTTGCGCCCGTCGGCGAACTGGCCGACCAGGAGCAGATCAACCACGCCGCGACTGCGGGCGTTGACGAAGTCGGTGGCGGAGAGGTAGCCGAGATCAACCGTGCCGTTGGCAAAACCCTCGATGATGACGGTCGAAGAAAGGGGGATGATGGCCTCGGTCGGGCGTCCCAGTTTGGCGGAGAGGAAAGCCTCCAACTGCGTCTTTTCGGCCCGCAGGACCTCGGGGTTTTTGTCCGGTTTCAGCGCGACCACGAACTTGGCCACCGGCTGCGGTCCGGCAGCACTGGCGGCGTTTCCTGTCATTAGGAACAAACTCAGCGCGCCAAGCGCAAAGCTTAAACCCGAGCCGCAAAGTTGAATACGGGAAGATTTTAAGCGCCGGGTGAATTGGAAGCAGAACAACATCGCAAGAGGCGATACTGAGACGCACTCTCAACGCAAGAACAGGGGCGCCGAAACGAGTTACAAATACTCTAAGCTTTTATAAGCGATACTTAGGGAAGCGGCTTAGACGCTGGTTGCGGCGGTGTCGCCGGCCGGGCGTAGTGGCTGACCAGCACATCGAGATGGCCTTGGATGATTTTGGCCACGGTCGGGCCGGGAAGAGTGGGTTTATGCAGCTCGAAGATCGCGACGAGCAGGGCCAGTTCGAGGTCCACGGTGCGGGGCGAAGTCGCCTTCATGGCTCGCATGATTTCGAGGGCCTTGGCCTCGGCGCGTTTGTAATCCTGGAAGTTTTGATCGGTGGCGGTGGCCATAAATCCAAAAGGCGGGGAGCGCCCCACCCCGTCAAGCGCGCACAAAAAAGCCCCGTTCGCCGTGAAGGCGAACGGGGCTTTCAAGCGAGCAAACGGGTCCGAGGCTGCTTAAGCGGCGGACATGTAGGGGAGCTTGGCGGCGGTGGCCTGAACGGCGGGAAGGCCGTCAATGAGGTCGCCGATGGCGTCCCAGCGTCCGTTGACAAGGGCGTCGCGGGCGGATTCGCGCTGGGTGATCTTGATCTTGTCGGAGCCGAAGCGGACCTCAAGGGCGGCGACGTCCACGGTGATCTCGATGGCGGGATTTTTTTCGATGGCGGCGGCGACCTTGGCGATGTCCTCGCGGGCGGCTTGCACGCACGGGATGCCGAGCGTGGTGCTGTTACCGAAGAAAATCTCGGCGAAGTTCTCGGCGATGACGGCGCGGAAGCCGGCCTTGTGGATGGCCTGCGGGGCGTGCTCGCGGGAGGATCCGCAGCCGAAGTTGGCGCCGGAGAGAAGGATGGTGGCGCCTTTGTGCTCGGGTTTATCAATGGGATGGCCGGTGGGCACGCCCTCGGGGGTATGGCGGACGTCGTAGAAGAGGAATTCGCCGAGACCGTCGAACACCACGCACTTCATGAAGCGCGCGGGGATGATGCGGTCGGTGTCGATGTCGTTGCCGGGGACGTAGACGCCGCGACCGGAGACGGAGGTGATTTTTGCGAGAGCCATAAAATTTAAGAGTCGGAGATTTTAACCACGGAGATCACGAAGGACACAGAGCAGATAGGATCGGCCTCTCTGTGCTCTCCGTGTCCTCCGTGGTTAATCAGGTTTGGTGGTTTTAGTTGTTGGAGACCGCGAAGACTTCGCGGGCGTCGGAGACGACGCCGGTGACGGCGGCGGCGGCGACCATGACGGGGCTCATCAACACGGTGCGGCCGGTGATGGAGCCCTGGCGGCCTTTGAAATTGCGATTGGAGGAGGAGGCGCAGAGCTCGTCGCCGATGAGTTTGTCGGGATTCATCGCGAGGCACATCGAGCAACCGGCGGCGCGCCACTCGAAGCCAGCCTCGACGAGGATCTTGTCGAGGCCAAGCTTCTCACACTGGAGGCCGACGATCTGCGAGCCGGGAACGGCGATGGCGCGGACGCCGGGGGCGACCTTGCGGCCCTTGATGTATCTGGCGACTTCCTGGAAATCGGAGAGGCGGCCGTTGGTGCAGGAGCCGATGAAGGCGACGTTGATCTTGACGCCTTTGATGGGCTTGCCGGCGGGCAGCTTCATATACTCGAGGGCCTCGATGATGCCGGCGCGGTCGTCATCGGAGGTGGCGGTCTCGGGGCTGGGGATGTTCTCGGTGATGGAGATGCCCTGGCCGGGATTGATGCCCCAGGTCACGGAGGGAGCGACGTCGTCGGCGTTGATTTTGATGACATCGTCATAGCGGCAGCCTGTATCCGAAGCGAAACTACGCCAGCGGGCGACGGCGGCATCCCAGGCGGCACCGGTCGGCGAGTAGGGGCGGCCCTTGAGGTAGGCGAAGGTGGTCTCGTCGGGGTTGACGTAGCCGACGCGGGCGCCGCCCTCGATGGACATGTTACACACCGTCATGCGCTCCTCCATGGTGAAGGCGTCGAAGGTGGAGCCGGCGTATTCGTAGGCGAAGCCGGTGCCGCCGTTCACGCCGGTAAGGCGGATGATGTGAAGGATAACGTCCTTGGCGTAAACGCCGGCGCGGAGTTTTCCGTTCACTTCGATACGGCGGACTTTGAGGGCGCCGAGGGCCATGGTCTGGGTGGCGAGCACGTCGCGCACCTGGCTCGTGCCGATGCCGAAGGCGATGGCACCGAAGGCACCGTGGGTGGAAGTGTGGGAGTCGCCGCAGGCGATGGTAGTGCCGGGCTGGGTGATGCCCTGCTCGGGGCCGACGATGTGGACGATGCCCTGCTTGCCGGAGGCACGGTCGAAGAAGGTGACGCCGAACTGGGCGCAGTTTTTACGCAGCTCGTCCATCATGGCCTGGGCGAGGTTGTCCTTGTAGGGCTCGACGAGCTCGTTGGTGGGGACGATGTGGTCAACGGTTGCGAACGTGCGGTGCGGGAAGGCGACCTTGAGGCCGAGATCGCGCAACATACCGAAAGCCTGGGGCGAAGTGACCTCGTGGATGAGGTGGGTGCCGATGAGGAGCTGGGTCTGGCCGTTGGCCAGAGTGCGGACGGCGTGGGCGTCCCAGACTTTTTCGAACAGTGATTTGGGTTGGGCGGACATGGTGATGGGTAGAGTGTGGCAGAGGAAGACGACGATACGGAAAGCGGAGACTATAGCAGGCGCTTGCATGACAGAGAAATACTTGTTTCCTCGTCTGTGATGCCCCGTGAGTATCAGTATCCCTTTGAGTTGCGGCACCTCGTGTATTTCCGCGAGGTGGCGCGGCAGCTTCATTTCCGGAAGGCGGCGGAGACGCTCGCGGTGGCGCAACCGGCGCTGAGCCGGCAGATCGCGCAGTTGGAGGCGTCGCTCGGGACGGAGCTGTTTGTGAGATCGCGGCGCAAAGTGGAGCTGACGGCGGCGGGGCGCGTGCTGGCGGAGCGGGTGGAGCCGATGTTGCGCGGACTGGCGGCGCTGCCGGCCGAGCTGCGGGCGCTGACCGAAGGCGAGACCGGGCACGTGCGGGTGGGCTTTACCGGGCTCGCGATGGCGACGGTGCTGCCGGGGATTTTGCGCGAGTTTCACCGGCGCTATCCGCAAATCCGGCTGGAGTTGAATGAATCTCCGACCTCGGCGCAACTGGCTGCGTTGGCGGCGGGGGAGATTGCGTGCGGATTTTTCCACCCCGACGCGACGACGCCGGGACTGCGAACGCGCGAACTGTTGCGCGAGAAAAACGGAGTGCTGCTGCCCGCGGACCACGTGTTGGCGCGCAAGGCGAGCCTGCGCTTAAAGGAGTTAGTGGCGGTGCCGTGGGTGTTGTTTCCGCGTGCGCACAACCCCGGGTTCTACGACCGCATCCTCGCGGCGTTTTCCAAGGCCGGGGCGACGCCGCGCATCGCCGAGGAAGTGTGGCCGCGCGCAAATGCGGTGGGGCTGGTGCGTGCGGGCCTGGGGGCGACCTTCATGTGCCCGAGCGAGGCGAGTCCGTTGCCCGAGGGCGTGGCGTTTCGCCCGCTGG
Source organism: Opitutaceae bacterium (assembly GCA_027488595.1). Taxonomy (GTDB): domain Bacteria; phylum Verrucomicrobiota; class Verrucomicrobiia; order Opitutales; family Opitutaceae; genus IMCC26134_A. The sequence continues at coordinate 6,780 of JAIYBI010000313.1, forward strand.
AAGGACCGGCACCCGAAAGCCGCTTGGTGGTGGGTTGGCGCGCGGGTGGCGCTCAAGATCCCGCGCTCGAATCCTTTCTCGAAGTCGCGGCACCCAACGGTTTTTCAACAGGAAAAAACTAGACCGCACCGGCTCCGCCGTGGGCAAGCATGCGGGCAAACACGATTCGACCTGCACCGGAAGGCAACACGCTGATTATCTCGGCGGAGATGGTCTGCCCGACCGATGAGAGCGCATCGTTGACCACCACCATGGATCCATCGGCCAGGTAGCCAACCGCCTGCCCCTCGTCCTTTCCGGGTTTCACGACCTCCACATCAATCACCTCCCCAATCTGATAAGAGGGCTGCACGGCCCGCGCCAAATCGCCCGGATGCAGGCAAGCCACTCCCTGGAATTGAGCCATCTTGATGAGATTCTGATCGGTGGTGATGAGCTTTGCCTTCAGCGAGGATGCAATGAACACCAGCTTCGCCTCGACCTCGCCGCGTTTGGCTTCGCTCTCGTTAATACGGAGATCGAGGTTCTTGATCTGCCTCAGCTCTCCCAACACATCGAGGCCGCGGCGCCCACGCTGCCGGCGGTGCGGCTCGGACGAGTCCGCCACCACCTGCAACTCCTGCAAGACGAAGCGAGGGATCACCAAAGCCCCGGGCGCAAATCCGCTCTGACAAATGCGGGCAATACGCCCGTCAATCAACGCACTCGTATCCACCACCACCAAAGGCACCTCCACCTCATGCGGAACGAAGCGCACGTAAGGGATCACCAAGTTAAACTCATCCTTACCACGCAAAGCGATCACGATGCAAAGATAGGGCACGGCGAGAAACAATCCCAGCCGCACCAGGAAGATCACCTGTGGATCGCCTCTCTCCAGAAGCGGAGATATGGTGATCGCATACGAGATGACCAACCCGACCAGGATACCGAAGCTGATCGCCGACAGGCCGCGCAGCGAGAACCCCTTCAGCATCACATCCACCAGCACCAGCAGGGTCCCCAGTAACAAACCTATGGCCACGGCGGAGGTCCGATGCCGATCCCACTCGGGCACGCTGTAGCACACGAGCAGGCCCGCGAGCGCGCACAGCAAAATGAAAACAATGCGAATGGGGAAAAGCGTGCGATTCATTCGGGAATTTGTAACTCAGGTATGAAACAGAAAAAACAGCAAGACCGGCAGCACGACCATGATGGCCATCACGAGCATGATGATGCGTTTGGCGCGGCGGGCCTGCGCGGCGTGTTCGGGATTTTCTTCGGACGAGTTTGCCTCCATGAAAATCACGCCATTGATGAGCGGGACGATGACAAACCAATACTGGCTGGTGAAGACGGAACCCGAGGCTTACGCGTGGGAGACTTTTGTGCGCGATGGCCGCACGGTCTGGGACGGCGTGAGAAACTATCAGGCGAGAAATCACCTCCGCACCATGCGCGTCGGCGACCAGGTTTTGTTCTACGCGAGCGTCACCACCAAAGCCGTGCTCGGCACTGCAACGGTGAAACGCGAACACTTTCCCGACCCCTCCGCGACCGAGGGCGATTGGTCGGCGGTGGAGCTCGCGCTCGGCACCACCCTGCCCCACCCCGTCACGCTGGCCGCGATCAAAGCCGAGCCGCGCCTGGCGGAGTTGCCCTTGCTGCGCCAGAGCCGCCTGTCCGTGATGCCGTTAAGCAAGGCTCACTTCGACCTCATCGTGCGTTTGGGTCGCCGGAAGTGAGGAGGCGTCCGCTTTCACGCCAGAATGCCCCCTCCTGCTCGGAATCAAATGAGCATAAAAAAAGCCGGACCCTGACGGGTCCGGCTTTTGATTGGTGCGAGACTCAAACCTCAGGGCACTACACCGGTGTCGGCGGAGGGCGAGGAGGCGCTTGGAGTCGATTGCTTGAACTCAAGGAGCTCGCCGACCCGGATGACGTGCAGGGCTTCGCCATCCTTGAGGTCGCCGCGCAACAGCGACTCCGCGAACGGATCTTCGAGGAAATGCTCGACCGCGCGACGCAGCGGTCGAGCGCCCATCTTTTCGTCGTAGCCTTTCTCGA
>JAIYBI010000335.1 GCA_027488595.1 Opitutaceae bacterium
AGCGCGGCGGTGACGCCGGGAACGACCTCGAAGCGGATCCCGTCCTTCGCGAGGGTGCGGGCTTCCTCGCCGCCGCGACCGAAGATGTAGGGGTCGCCACCTTTGAGCCGCACGACCTTCTTGCCGGCCTTGGCGTGGGTGACGAGTAGAGTCTCGATCTCATCCTGCGGCACGGAGTGGAAGCCGGCTTTCTTGCCCACGTAGAAAATTTCGCAATCGGCGCGGCACCATTTCACCAGCTCGGGATGCACGAGATAATCGTAAACGAGCACGTCGGCGGCGGAGATGAGCTCCTTCGCGCGAAAAGTGACGAGGCCAAGATCGCCGGGACCGGCGCCGACGAGATAAACGATACCTGAGGAAGATGACGACATGAGAGGAGAAAATTGCACAGAGGGCACAAGAGCTATCACAGAGGTCACAGAGAAAGGCAGTTTTTAAGCTCTGTGCTCTCTGTGCCCCCTCTTGTGCTCTCTGTGTAACTAAATCTGAAATCCGAAATGTTTCAAAATGGCGCGGGCGGTTTCCACCGGCGCATCAATCTCGGCGTCGCTCAACGGGAGCGTGCGCAGGCCGATCTCGTGGTGATAGAACCAGAGCGTGTCGGCGGTGACGTGCGCGGCGAAGGCGGTCTGACAACCGCCACCCAGCGCGGTTTGAAACGCGCGCTCCAGAGTGACGGCGCGGAAAGTGCGATGATCGAGGACCGCGCGGATGCGTTCGGCGTCGGCGCTGCGGGTTTGCAGCGCGATGGCGGCCTGGCCGACGGCCGGGACCATGTGGCTGCAATCGAGCGCGTGGAACTGCACGCCCTGCCAGCCGCCGATGCCGAGGCGGCGAAGGCCGGCGGCGGCAAGCACGGTGGCGTCTGCAACATGGTCTTGGCCGATTTTACGCAGACGTGTGTCCACGTTGCCACGAATCTCGGTAAACTTCGCGTCGGGAAAAAGCATTGAGAGCTGAAGACGGCGTCGCGGGCTGCTGGTGGCGATGAGCGCGGGAGTCTCCACGCCTTCGCGCAAGATGAGCATGTCGCGCGGGTCTTCGCGCGGCAGATAGCCGGCGACGGCGAGTCCGTCCGGCATCTGGCCGGGCAGGTCCTTGCAGCTATGGACGGCGACATCGGCGTCGCCACGCAGCAAGGCCTCTTCGAGTTCCTTGGTGAAAAGCCCCTTGCCGCCCTGTTTTTCGAGCGACCATTCGGTGCGTTGGTCGCCTGTGGTGACGATGCGCAGCTGCTCGGTTTCACAGCCAAGGGCGGCACGCAAATGCTCGCCCACCTGCCCGGTCTGGGCGAGGGCGAGCGGACTCTTTCGAGTGGCGAGGATGAGTTTTTTCACGAGAGAAAAAGCGTGCCTGTCGGACAGATGAAAACAAAAACGGGCGCCGCCCGGAAGGGTCGGCGCCCGCTGAGGGGGAGCGAACTGGCTTCGCTTAGTTGGCGTAAGCGCCCTGCACGCCACCGATGTTGCGCTTGGGCATCCAGGGCATGAGACCGCGGAGGCGTTCGCCGGTCTTCTCGATCTGGTGTTTTTCGCCGGCCTTGAGGAGGGCGTTGTAATTCTTCAGGCCGCCTTTGTATTCGGCGACCCACTGCTTGACGAACTTGCCGCTTTGGATCTCGGCGAGGATTTTCTTCATTTCCTTCTTGGTATTCGCGTTGATCACGCGAGGACCACGGGTGATGTCGCCATACTTGGCGGTCTCGGAGATCGAGAAGCGCATACCGGAGATGCCCTTTTCATACATGAGATCACAGATGAGCTTCAGCTCGTGGAGGCACTCGAAGTAGGCCATCTCGGGCTGGTAGCCAGCCTCAACGAGGGTCTCGAAGCCCGCCTGAACGAGTGCGGAAGCGCCGCCGCAGAGCACGGCCTGTTCGCCGAAGAGATCGGTCTCGGTCTCTTCCTTGAAGGAGGTCTCGAGCACGCCGGCACGGGTGCTGCCGATACCCTTGGCCCAAGCGAGGGCGCACTTCTTGGCGGTCTTGGATTTGTCCTGGGCGACCGCAATGAGGGCAGGCATGCCTTTGCCTTCGACATAGAGGCGGCGGACCATGTGGCCGGGGCCCTTCGGGGCGACCATGATGCAATCAATGTCTTTGTGCAGCTTGATCAGACCGAAGTGAACGGCGAGACCGTGCGAGAAGACGAGGGTCTTGCCCTTCTTGAGGTTGGGCTCGATGTCCTGGGTGTAAACGTCGGCCTGCTTCATGTCGGGGAGACCGACCAGGATCACATCGGCGAGGCGAACGGCCTCGCCGGTGGAGACGACCTTGAAGCCGTGCTTCTCGGCGACGGGCTTGGACTTCGAACCCTCGTAGAGGCCGATGATCACGTTAACGCCGGAATCTTTGAGATTCAAGGCGTGGGCGTGGCCTTGGGAACCGTAGCCGAGAACGGCGATGGTTTTATTTTTGTAAAAGCCGAGATCGGCATCTTTGTCGGTGTATACTTTGGCAGGCATGTTGGGAAAAAGTGGTTAGGGGTTCAGGGTTGGGTGTCGTTTTTCAGGGAAGTGGTTCGGGGGACTGAAGCGGCCGGTTAAGGTCGTTTTGGGATTTCCGCGCGGCTCGGCACTCAGCGCTTCAGCGCCAAGGTGCCGGTGCGGGCGAGTTCGAGAATGCCGAAGGGCGCGAGCAGATCAATGAAGGCGCGGACCTTGGCGTCGTCGCCGGTGAGCTCGATGATGAGCTCGGTCGCGTAAACATTCACGATCTTGGTGCGGAAAGTGTCGCAAGTTTGCATGACCTCGGAGCGGGTCTTGCTGTCGGCCTTGACCTTGACCAGCACGAGTTCGCGCTGCACGGCCTGGCCTTCCTTGAAATCCGTGACCTCGACCACGTTGACGAGTTTGCGCAACTGGCGGATGGCGAGCTCGAGCGCGGCGTCAGCACCCTTCATCAGGACGGTGATGCGGGAAAAAGCGGCGTCGTGGGTCGGGGCGACGTTAAGTGAATCAATGTTAAAACCGCGGCCGGAGAACATGCCGGCGACGCGCGTGAGCACGCCGAATTTGTTTTCAACAAGGATGGAAATCGTATGACGCATGCGGATGTGACGGTGGGGAAAAATGGTGGACGCTGAGGGGCTCGAACCCCCGACCCTCTCGGTGTAAGCGAGATGCTCTAACCAACTGAGCTAAGCGTCCTGAGTTGAGAAAAGGGGAAATGTAAGCGGGTCTGCCGCAGCGGTGACAAGGGTATATTTGAGCGGGTGGAAAAACCGCGGAGAACCACTTTGAATCCGTTACAAACCGGCGCCCGCCATCAAGCGAGCTCCGTCACCTGAACAAAAGCCGCCGCCCCCCACCCTTCGTGAATCGTCGCCGTAATCGCGGCCGGGTCCGCATCGTCCGTCAACCACGCGAAACAGGCGCTGCCGCTGCCACTCATCCTAACCACCAGGCCATGGCGCTCACGCAGCCATGCCAGCATGATCGGCAAGGCCGGCCACTTCGCAAACACGGGGCGCTCCAGGGTGTTACCCGGGAGTTGCTCCGCCGTCGCGGCGGGGGTCGCCATCCAGGCGGTCAACGCTGCCTCGGTCTCAGCAGCGGATGCATACCACTCGGGTCGAGCCCTCAGCGCCTGAAACGCCCAAGCCGTCGCCACCCCGAATGCGGGTTTGAAAATCAACACCCGCCGCCCGTGCAAGCGCGCCGCAGCCTCCGCCGGCAAGGGCGTGAGATGCTCGCCCCTCCCGCGCATCACCAGCGGCCCGTCGTGCAAAAACAGCGGGCAGTCCGAGCCCAGGCCCGCCGCCAGCGCCAGCCTTTCATTCGCACTCAGACGATGCCCCGAAAGCATCTCCATCGCACGCAACGCCGCCACCGCATTACTGCTCCCGCCCCCAAGACCGGCTCCGATTGGGATGCGCTTTATCAAGGTGAACCGGACCGCCCGCCGCCAGCCCGTCGCCGCCGAGAAGGCCTCCGCCGCGCGCAACACCAGATTCGTCCCGTCCAACGGAACCCCGGGCGCGTCGCAAGCCAGGCTCGTGACCGCTTCGCCGTTGCAGTTCGGAGCGAGCTCCGCGCACAGCTCGTCGCCGAAACCCACCGGTGCCACGAGAGAGATCAGCTCGTGAAATCCGTCCTCCCGCCGTCCGGTGATCGCCAGCGAGAGGTTGATTTTGGCGGGACTGGCTACGGTGACGGTGGACACAGGCCCACCTCACCGCAGCCCGGCGCCGCGTTCAAAACCAAAATCTCAGGCGTATTTCACCGGCAGAGCCCGCCCCGCCTTCGCGCTTTGAGCCGCCACATCGAGAATGTGGATGGGACGCCGCGCCCACTCGCCGGTGATGATCAGCGCTTCACCTTTCGTCAGGTGCGCGACGATATTCTCATAGAACTTATGTCCCTCGGATTTCGGATTCGGCGCGCGCTCGGTCGTAAACTTGCCGTCCCCCTTGCCTGTGGTGGTCTCCGCTCCCGGCCACTCGATGAGGTGCGTCGCCTTGGTGCCGACGATTTTCATAAACCCGCGCTCTGCGGCCGCATCGAGGTGGGTCACGATCAGATTGACTCGTTGCCCGCTCGCAAACCGCACCGTCGCCTGCGCCTCATCCTCGTTCGTGTCCGCGCCCCACTTTGAGTCGGGCTGCGCCGCCCAATAACCATTCCAAGCGTAGCCGCTCACCTCGGTCACGGGAGAGGTGATTAACTGTAAGGAATACTCGAGGAGATGCACCCCCCAGTCATAAAGCACGCCGCCCGAGATGCTGCGCGAGCTACGCCACCAATCGCCAGGCCGGCTGTGGGTGCCCATCCGCAGATCAATCCGCACGATGTCCCCAAGCACGCCCGCCTTGAACAGCTCGTTCGCCTTTAAAATCCATCCATCCCAGTGCCGGTTGTGGTAGGTGCTGACCACGACACCCGCCGCCTCCGCCGCGGCAATCATCGCATCACATTCGGCGGTCGTCACCGCCATCGGCTTCTCCAGCACGCAATGCCGTCCCGCTGCCGCGATCTGAAGGCCGAGCGCCGCATGGGTATTGTGCGGCGTGATGACCGTGACCAGCTCCACCGAGGACTTCGCCAACATCTCGTCCACCGAGCCATAGGTTTCGATGCCGGGAAAATCTTCCCGCGCCACCGCGAGGCGGGCCGGATCAATCTCGACCACCGCCGTCGGCGTCATGCCGGCGGCCTGCATTTCTTTGAGGTGCTGGCGACCCATGTTAAAGGCGCCGCCGTAGCCGACGACGCCGACCGTGATCGAAGCAGGGTTTGAGTAGGTTTTTTTCATAGGGTAGAAAAGTGTAAGTGGAATTCAACTACGCAGCCGGCGCCCGCTCAGAGCAAGCCCGCCGCCCACAGGCACCCGCGCACCGTGAGCCGCCGCGCCTCGGGGAAAGTGGTAAACTCGTCCGGGTGGTGGCCGAGTGCGTTGTAGAAAACACGTCCCGCGCCCCAGCTCTTCGTCCATGCCACCGGCATGG
>JAIYBI010000197.1 GCA_027488595.1 Opitutaceae bacterium
AAACCACGGAGCCCAACCAATCGCTACAGCCAACGACCATGCTTGTCACGGATCGTGCTGCGCACGCTCCGCGCCAAGCACGGTCGCGGCTGATCTAGGACGTTAGGCAGAAAAAACATGAAAGGACTCATCTTCATTATCATCTCGGGGATATCAATGCTTCTATCCGGTTGCGGCCCCTCGGGACCAAGGACTATCATTGAGCCCACTCCACAAGAGGTAAAGAGAGCTTTGTTTGATCTCCCACTCACCTTTCCAGCCGGAGTAAAGATTTCGCGCTTAGAAGTATTCCCCAGCCTAACCGGGAATGACCTGAAATTTGAGATTCTCGGCACCGAGCGTGATTCAGCAGCGATCCTGTCTATCTTCTCGCTCCCGTCGAATTCACAGCTGCCAGCGAAGTTGAAGGTTCCGTCTAAGCTCGATAAAGATTATCCATGGCACTTCGAGATCGCCGCAGAAGTTCAACCTGATGGGCGATACGTTTACAAAATTCACGGCATTCATTATTACAACTAAAAGAACGAAAAAAGAGCCTAACAAGGCACTGGAGCCAACGATCATGGCTGTCACGGATTGTGCTCCGAGCAGCACACTCCGCGCCAGCCATGATCGCGGCTCAGTTTGAGCGTTAGGCAGAAAATGATCTTCACCTTTCGACATCCAGACGACTACGACCCGAAGCTAATCGGAGTCTACGACACAAACAGCGGATCGTCCCCTCACGATTTTTTCAGGAAGGCACTATCATCTGATTGGTCATCACCCGCCGTAGAATTTGAGATACCAGCGGCAATGATCGATCCAATTCCTAGCACAAACCTACCATACCAAATTTTTCACGAAGACCTAGCGCTACGAATTCAAGATATTGCTCACGGAGTCAATCCAAAGGGGTCAGGCCGCTAGATGCTAGATTTTGATTGAATTGCAGGGGCGGATTGGCAGGGTGGGTGGCATGGCGAGAAAGTTGAGAATTCAATACGAGGGGGCGATCTACCACGTCATTAACCGGGGGAATTACCGGAGGGATGTGTTTGAGTCGGTGGGTGCGGCACAGGCGTTTGAGAAGACGTTGATCGAGGCCTGCGAGGAACATGGGTGGAAGTTGCATGCATTTGTGATCATGCGGAACCACTACCACCTCGCGGTGGAGACTCCGCGCGCGAATCTGGTGGAGGGGATGCATTGGTTGCAGAGCACGTTTGCGACGAGGTTCAACCGGTTGAGACAGGAGCGGGGGCATCTTTTTCAGGGGAGGTATCAGGCGCTGCTCGTCGAGGATGCGGCGGCGCTGGCGAGGGTGGTTGACTACATCCATCTCAATCCGGTGCGCGCGGGAATCATTACGGCGGAGCAACTCGTGGGTTTCCGATGGAGCAGCTTGAAGCGGTTTAGGGAGGAGGGGCGGTCGGGGGTGCTTGTTTGCGCGGATTGGCTGGCCCGGCACGGTTGGGAAAACTCGCTTTCCGGGGTGAACAGGTATGTCGGGTATTTGACAGAGCTGGCTCGCGATGAGGCGGCGCAAAAGAGACTGGGGCTGGAAAAGTTGTCCGCAGGTTGGGCCATCGGTTCGGAGGGGTGGCGGAGGGCGATCGCCAAGGATCACGCGCAGCGGGCTTTGGATCCCGGTGTGGAGGCGGGCGAACTCAAGGCGTTGAAGGACGCGCATTGGGCGCAGATTTTAGACGGGGAGTTGGAGCGGCAGGGAAAGACTCGCGAGGGCGCGGAAAAAGAGATCAGGAGTGCTCCATGGAAGATCACCGTGGCCGCTCGATTGCGGCGGGCAGGGGCGCCTTATGCCTGGATCACCGCGGCACTTCACATGGGGAAAACAAGTTCCGTGCGGGCGCATCTAAGCAAGGTAAAATATAGCATCTAGCGGCCTGACCCCTTAAACGAGAAAGAGCCTGGCGAAGGATTATCAAGCGGGCTCCACGCGGCGGCAGCGGACCAAGATGGCGGGGGGCGTGCCGTTTGACGCGAAGGCGGTGGGGCGGGGGAGGGCGGCGTCGGGGTAGTAGCAGAACTGCATCAGCTCGCCGCGCACCCGGACGATCGCGCGGAGGCGGCGGGTTTCGGCGCCCGACTCGTGCCACACGAGGTCGAGCGCGGGAGCGGGTTGCGCGGCGGGGTCGAGCTCGACGGCGCCGACCTGGCGCGGGGTGCCGGCGATCTGAAGTGAGAAACGACCGGCGAGGATCTGGAGCTCGCCGTGGCGGTCGGGCAGGGCTTCGCCTCCGTAGTCCACGCTTTGGATGTGCCAGTCGCCTTCGAGCATGGGTGCGGTTAAAGGCGGCGAAGGTCGGCGCGTAAAGCGGAGGTTTTTTGCTATGGCGGCCACTGAGGGTTTCGGTTGCATGGGTGAATGTTCAAAAAACTACTAAAAATATTCGTCGTGCTGGCCTTGTTGGGCGTGATTGCGCTTGTCGCCGTCGGTTTCTTTCTCGGGCCGATCGTAACCAAGGCGGTCAACACCCTCGGTCCGAAAATCACGGGCACGACGGTCACGCTCGATGGGGCGAAGATTTCGCCACTCACGGGCGGCGGCACCTTGAAGGGTCTTTTCGTGGGCAACCCCGAGGGCTGGTCGTCCGACAAGGCGTTTTACCTCGGCGAGGTGCGTGGCAGCGTGCAGCCGTTCTCCGTGCTGGGAGACCACATCGTGGTGAACGAGGTGTTCATTGACGGTCCTGAACTCGTTTATGAGAAACGCCTCCTCGGGGGTAGCAACATTGACGCGCTGCTCAAACAGGTGGAGGCCAACATCAGCAGCGGATCGAGCACGCCTGCGGCCAAGCCCGATGGCAAACCGGCCAAACAACTGAAATTCGCGATCAAGTCGTTCCGGCTGCAAAACGTCAAAGTGTCCATGGGCATCGGCAAGGCGATGGTGAGCGTGCCGATGCCCCCGATCACGATCACCGATCTCGGCGTGGCCGAGGGCGGCATCACGCCGGACCAGATCGTGGAGGCTGTCTTGCGCGCGGTGATTGCAAACCTCGGCTCGGCGACGGCCGATGCGGCGTTGAAAATGGGAAGTTCCGCGCTCGATGGCGGCAAGGGCGTGGGCGGAGCCGTCAAGGACGCCGGTAAGGGCGCGGTGGACGGCGTCAAAAAACTATTCGGGAAGTAAGCGAGGCAAGGCGGTGTTGGCCGGCAAAACAGCCGAGCTCAGGGCTCCCCGCCACCCGCGAAAAACTCCGGTGTGAACGCATCACCCGTTCGCTTGCCGAAACCGAGGTTTGGCCGCTTTATCAAAACATTCCGGAAGCGCATTCACCCACCTGAAACTCCCCGCTATGCCGCTCATTGATCTGCCACTCGAACAGCTCCGTAACTACGCCGGCCGGAATCCCCGTCCGGCCGATCACGACGCCTACTGGGCCGAGGCCCTGCGTGAGCTCGACGCCACCGCTCCCAAGGCCGAACTCGTGCCGAATCCGGTGCTCAACGCGCCCGGTGTCGAGTGTTTCGACCTGTGGTTCACCGGCGTCGGTGGCGCACGCATTTATGCCAAGTATCTCCGCCCCACGGCAGCCGCGCGCGGCGGGAAACCCGCTCCGGCCGTGCTCCAGTTTCACGGTTACTCGGGCAACGGTGGCGACTGGTCGGGCAAGCTCGGTTACGCCGCCTCCGGCTTTTGTGTGGCCTCGATGGATTGCCGCGGCCAGGGCGGACGTTCCCAGGACACCGGCGGGGTCGGCGGCACAACGCTCAACGGCCACATCATCCGAGGCCTCGACGATCCCGATCCGCGGAAGTTGCTTTTCCGTCAGATATTTTTGGATACGGCGCAGCTCGCCCGCGTCGTCATGGCGCTGCCCGGGGTGGATCCCTCGCGCGTGGGCGCGATGGGCGGTTCGCAGGGAGGGGCGCTCACCATCGCCTGCGCCGCGCTGGAGCCGCGCGTGAAGCGGGCGGCCCCGGTGTTCCCTTTTCTCACCGATTATCTCCGCGTCTGGGAGATGGATCAGGCCAAGGATGCCTATTCGGAGCTGCGGACTTTTTTTCGCCATTTCGATCCACGGCACGAGCGCAAGGAGGAGATTTTCACCAAGCTCGGCTACATTGATCTTCAGTTCCTCGCGCCGCGCATCCGCGCCGAGGTATTGTTCTTCACCGGGCTGATGGACACGATCTGTCCGCCGAGCACGCAGTTCGCGATCTACAACAAAATCACCTCGGGCAAGGAGATGAAGCTCTACCCTGATTTTGGTCACGAAGGGCTGCCGGGCGAAAGCGATTTCACCTTCAACTTCATGCGCGGCCTGTAGCAGGCGACGACACCATGCCCTCCTTCTGCAAGAAAACCGCCGCACGCTGGGTGCTGGCTTCGTTCTTCATCATCGCGGGCGTGAATCACTTTCTCGCGCCTGAAATCTACTTCGGCATGATGCCCGCGTGGCTTCCCGCCAAGGCGGCGGCCAATGCGATCGCCGGTGCGGCCGAGATCGCGGGCGGGCTCGGTTTGCTCATCCCGCGTCTGCGCCGGCCCGCCGCGTGGGGGCTCATCGCGCTGCTCATCGCGATCTTTCCCGCCAATGTGCAGGTCGCCCTTCAGGGGCAGATGCCGGGCCTCGACGACGCGCCGGCGTGGCTGCTCTGGCTGCGCCTGCCGTTTCAGGCCGTTTTCATCGCGTGGGTCTGGTGGGTGGGCCTGGCCGCTCCTAAGAAAAGTCCGTGATAAGGCCGTCGGCGACGCGCTGGTTGCAAACGTTGGCAGAAGCGGTGTCTGCCCTTGCGACGCAGGATGAATAGTCCTCGGGGTGCTTTCGGATAGAGCGCTCCTTTTAACGAGCCCCAGTCTTACTCCGCCCCCCAACACCCCATGTCATCCACCGCCTCCGCCAAGCGCCCGCCCAACCGTTGGCGATCTGTCGTCACCATCGCCGTCTCGCGCACTATTGACGACACCGAGTCCGGGTTGATGAACAACCTCTTCCCGGTCATCCGCGCCTCGCTCGGGCTGACCCTCGCCCAGCTCGGCTTGCTCGCCGCCATTCCGCGTTTTGCGCGTATGATCTTCGGCCCGGTCTGGTCCATGGTCGCCGACCGCTGGGGTCGCAAACGCGTGCTGGTTTTCGCCACCGGTTGCTGGGGTGTCTGGACCGGCCTCGTCGGCCTTTCGCAAAACTTCGAGCAAATGCTCATCCTCTACGCCATCGGGGCCATCGGCACTGTCGCCGGCGAGCCCATCGCCAACGGCCTCATCGCCGACCATTTTAAAAACCACGAGCGCGGCAAAGCCTACGGCTGGCTGCGCAGCCTTTCGTCCTTCGGCTCGCTCGCCCTGACTCCGCTCATCGCCTACTTCGCCCGCGATCCCGAGGGTTGGCGCTTAGGTCTCTACACCATGGGCGCACTCAGTGTGCTCAGCGGCGTCGCGATCTATTTCTGGGTGGATGAGCCCGCGCCCGTGCCCCGCGCCGGCGGTAAAACGGCCTCTGGGTCTGACGATGAGCCTGATCCCGAAGCTCCGCCGACTCCGGCCAACTTCAGTTGGCGCGATGGCCTCGCGCTCTGGAAAATCCCCACGTTCCGCCTGCTCGCGGGCAGCGTCATCTTTATCACGAGCATCGTTATGATGTCGTTTATGGTGACGTTCTTCGTCGAGGTGCGGGGATGGAAGACCGCCGACGCCAACTACCTTCAGGGCGCTTTCACGGGCGGCTGGATGCTGAGTTCCGTGCTGGGCGGTTTCCTCGGCGACTGGTTTGAGCGCCGTTTCCAGGCGCGCGGCCGTGTCATCCTGATGCAGCTCTATCTCGCGGTTTTCTCCGTCGGCAGCTTTTTGGTTTTCCAAGTGGATTGGGGCCACGGCCCGCTGCCCTTTGTAATGTTGTTCAGCTTCGGGCTCATTGGTTCGATCGGGTTTTCCGGCGTCGTGCTTCCCATGGTTTCCCACGTGGTCCCCGGCGTCTCTCGCGCGACGGCATTCGCGATGTTGTTCTCCTTTCTTCAGGGTATGTTCGCGGGTGTGCTTTCGCTCGCCGCCGGACGCCTCGCCGACCAGATCGGGCTGCAAAGCCTCATGCTCTGGATGGTTACCGTGCCCTACGCGCTCAACGCGCTCTATTGGAGCTTTTTCCTAAAAGCCTACCCACGTGATCGTGCCGCCCGTGAGGCCAGCGAAGCGCTCGCGGCCTGATCAGTCGCGCGCCGCCGCCCGGCGTGTTTCGCGTTCACCGCAAGGTCCGCACGAACCACGCGGCGGTGAGCTCAATCGCCCGCGCATCGTAGCCGAGCTCGGGTTGAAAGGTGTTAAAAATGTGGTCCGCCCCGGCGATGATCGCCGCCTCGGAGGGCCGGCCTTTCGCCACCTTCATGAACCCCGCCTCGCCCTGCGGAAGAAAATCCTCGGAGCCGCGCAGGGAGAAA
>JAIYBI010000144.1 GCA_027488595.1 Opitutaceae bacterium
CCGCCGGGGCAAAGGTGACCCGGATCACCTGCCTGCGGCTACGCGCGATTAACCCAACTACCACCACGCACCTTTACCGCACCGCTGTCGGCGTGCCGCCAGACTTGCTCGAACTGGACTATGCCTCCGAGGCGGAGAGCGAAGTGGTTATGGAAACGAACATCGGAGCGTGCCGCGACCTCGCGTCCGAAGCGCGTGATCCAGACGGCTTGCGCCTTCGCTTCGTGCCAGCACGTTAAGTCCCCTTTTCCAGCCCTACCTCCCGCCAATCTCTCTATGTCCCTCGATCTCACTTCCCTGCCCTGGCAACTCTCCGGCTGGCGCCCCTACGCTTGGAAACACGCACGCTCGGTCGAGACCACCTTCTGGCTCGAATCCGATATCGCCTCGATGTCGGCCCGCTTGCCCGGCTCCGTGCAGCAAAATCTCCGCGACCACGGCCTGCTCGCTGACTGGAACGTCGGCTTCGGCTCCCGCGCCGCCGAGTGGGTCGAGCACCGCCACTGGGTTTTCACCACCGCGATCCCTTCCGATGCCCTCGTCGGCGTCGAGCGCGGCGAACGTTTTTTCCTGCACGCCGACTCGCTCGACTACTCCGGTTGGATTCTCGTCAACGGCAAGATCGCCGGCACTTTTCGGGGCCCCCACCAGCCCGTCGCGATCGAGCTCACCGCAACCCTCGCCTCCTTTTCCACCGAGACGCCCATCACCCTCGCGCTCGTCTTCGGCACTCCACCCGAGGCGTTCGGCCAGATCGGCTACACCTCCGAAACCACCGAACTGAAACCTCGCTACAACTACTCGTGGGATTGGTGCCCACGACTCGTCCCGCTCGGCGTGCGCGGAGCACTCCGGCTCGAGTCCGGCTTTGAACGCGCCGTCTCTCTCACCAGTGCCGTCACCCACCTTGACGAGGATCTGGTGCACGCCACCGCCGAGGCCGTGATTGATTTTGATCCATCGCTGCTTCCCAACACCGGCCCCTTGGTTGCGGAGGTCACAATCGCCGGGGCGACGCACAGCATGGACCTTGAGCCGGGGAAAAACACTCTCCGCGTCGCGATCGAAAACCCCGCCCTCTGGTGGCCGCGCGGCGAAGGCGCGCAAGCCCTCCACGAGCTCAAGGTCAGCGTTCGCGACGCCGCCAACGCAGTCCGCCTCCGAGCCACCCGCATCGTCGGCTTCAAACACGTCGCCTGGCGGCCCAACGAGGGCGCTCCCGCCGACGCCCTGCCGTGGCTGTGCGTCGTGAACGGCCGCCCCATTTTCATCCAGGGCGTCAACTGGACGCCCATCCGTCTCGCCTATCAGGACACCACCGTCGCCGAAACCAAGCGCCTCGTGGGCCTTTACCGCGACATGGGCTGCAACCTCCTCCGCGTCTGGGGCGGCGCCTTCCTGGAGTCGCCCGAGTTTTACGCCGCCTGTGACCGCGCCGGCCTGCTCGTCTGGCAGGAGTTTCCGCTCTCCTCCTCCGGCCTCGATAACCAGCCGCCGCACGCGCCCGCCGTGGTCGCGGAGTTGTGCGAGGTCGCCCGCCACTTCATCCGCGCCCGCCGCCATCACGCCAGTCTCCTGCTCTGGTGCGGCGGCAACGAACTCCAGAACGGCCTCGAGCACGAAAAATCCTTCGCCTCCCGCCCTTGCGATCTTTCCGACCCCTGCCTCGCCGCGCTCGCCGCCGTCGTCGCCGCCGAGGATCCGGGCCACCGCTACGTGCCCACCTCGCCCTCCGGACCGCTCTTCTACGCCAAGAGTGAAAACTTCGGCAAAGGCCTCCATCACCATGTCCACGGTCCCTGGGGTTTTGGCGACTTCCCGACTTACGCCGATTGGGAAACGTATTGGGAAAACGACGACAGCACCTTCCGCTCCGAGACCGGCCTCGCCTCTGCCAACACCCTCGACCTCCTGCACCGCCACGCCGACGGCGAACCGCTCTGGCCGCCCACCACCCCGATCTGGAAACACTCCGCCTCCTGGTGGACGCAGGATGCCCGCCTCACCGCGCGCTTCGCCCACCTGCCTCCCGACGAGGCCCTCGCCGCCTACGTCGAGCAGACCCGCCGTGAACAAGCCGAGGGCCTGGCCCACGCCGCGCGTTGCTCGAAGAACCGTTTCCCGCGCTGCGGCGGCTTCATTATCTGGATGGGTCACGACTGTTTCCCCTGCCCGGCCAACACCTCGATCATAGACGCCGACCACGCCCGAAAACCCGCCTACCACGCCCTCCGCGAGGTGTTCCTTAATCCTGCGTAACACCAAGTGACCGAACCGTTCAGATTTTTAACGCGAAGACGCAAAGAACCGCGAAGGCCGCGAAGAAAATGAATCACCGGACTTTGCGATCTTCGGTTCTATCTTGGCGTCTTCGCGTTAAAGTCTGAAAGCTTGAGGGAATTGGCATGAGCCCTTTCGGAGGCAGGGCGCGACCGCTCAGCGCGAAGGGGGTTTCTCCCATCACTTCCCATCCCGCAATCCGCCGGGGGCGTTGACGATGTCCTGACCGCGCCGGGTGAGTTCTGCCTTTCCGTAATCCGTGGACATATCGAGCACTCGCACGGGCTTGCCATTTCCTTTCCAACTCCAAGCGATCCAGCCGATGCTCTTTTCTTTGGCCGCCCGCATCAGGTGCAGATGATCTACGCTGTTGCCTTCCTCGACCAGTTCCCGATCACCGAACTCACCGAGTAAAAACGGCACGCCGGCGGCTTTGAGGTCGTTGATATTGCGATCAATCTTTGCCGGGCTGTTCCACAGGTGGTGATAGGGATGCACCGAGACGATAAGGTTACGCAGCGGGTCCGCGTCATACAAAGCCTGGCCCCGCCCCTCAAGAAAGCTGCCGGTCGCCTGACCGCAATGGGCCGCATCAATCACGATCGGGACCCGAAAACCTCTCGCCCGCATCGCCTCGATCAGGTCGAAATAGGTCGTGAGGTAATCGCTATAGTCGTTGTCCGAGGTGCCCCATTCATTGGCGATATTGAGCATCAAATACGGTTGATACTTCGCCTCCAAGAGCACGTCGGCCCAGCGGCCCAGCCACAGGGCTTCGGTGTCGCGGCGTAAAAGCACGCTGTCGCGGCCGCAGGTGATGTCGCTCTCCCAATAAAAGGCCATCACCGGAATCTCGTATTTCACCGCCTCATCAAGCGCCGCGCGCAGCTCCTCGGCGGTGGTGTTCCGCCTCAGTTGCAACCGGATGATGTTGGCGCCCACTCCGTGAATCGCGCCAATCGCGGGCAGGGCCTGCGCGGGACTATCGCCATATTGCAGATTCACACCACGCGCGATGAACGGTCTGCCGCCCGGAGTATAGATCGCGCCGTCACGCGCCTGAAAAACCGGGATTTTTGTTCCACTCAGGTTGGCACATCCGGACAAGCCCAGGGCCAGCAGAACAAGCGCCCAAGTCTTCCTGAACTTGGTCAGAAGACCTTCGCAACTGAGTAAAAACGCCGGCTGCTCGGGATTTTCGTTACGCCCACTTCTCGCATCAGTGTTCATCAAACCACGGTATTGTTAATCAAAATAGGGTAGCCTAAGCCGCATCCGCGCAGGCCGGCGAGTGCCTCTTGGTTATACGGTAGACGGATCAGTCACGGGAATCTTTCATCGTTTGCTCGACCCGCTCAGGTCGCCCGTCGCTCCTCGGCGGCGAAAAACCGCAGCGTGTCCACCAGATGGGTTTCCCAGTAAGGCCACTCGTGTCCGCCCGAAAACTCCTCGTAGACGTGGGACACCCCCGCGCGTGTGAGCCCGTCGTGCAGTGCCCGATTCGCCTCCAGCAACGGATCCGCCGTGCCGCAATCGAAGCGGATCGCCGGCAAGCGCCCGCGGTTGCGCAGCATCGTATCCAACACCGAACGGTCGCCCTCCAGCGCCGAAAAACTCCCGGTGGATTCAATCACGAAGGGTTTTAACTGCTCCAACTCGGTGATGGACGAGTGTCCCGCGATCGCGCGAAACCGCTCCGGATACTTCGCCCCCAAACGCAACGCGCCGAAACCGCCCATGGACAATCCCGCGATGAACCAGCTCGACGCCGCCGTCACCGCCGGGACCGTTTGCTGCACCAGGGCCGGCACTTCGTTCACGATCCAGCGCTCAAAATCCTGGGTGCGGTGCGCCACGTAGCCGCTGCCATCGCCCCAGAGCCCGTCCGACGGCATCGCCAGCACGAAGGGCGGCAAACCCTCCTCGCGCTGCAGGCGCGCGTTGGTCGCGTGCGCACCTCCCTTCAAAGCCCAGGCCCAGTGCGAGCCATACACGCCGTGCAACAGGATGACCACCGGCACTCCTTCGGCCCCAACGGCCCGTGCCGCTTCCGGCACGTGGAGAGTCAGATCCACCCGCTGCGCCAGCGCCGGACTCTTCGCGGTGATCTGCCGCAGCCCGTCGCGTTCCCAACGGGGATCGGACCACTCCACCGTGCGGAAGACCGGCTCCGCGTTTTCCTCGGGACGCGTGCTCACGATGAGAAGTCGCGATCCTGCATCGCACGGAGCACCAGTTCCTGCGGCACCACGTGGGCGGGCAGATTTACCAGCGCAAGCACGGCCTCCGCCACATCCTCCGCACGAAGCCACTGGGCGCGGGGCAAGGCGCGATCCGGCGCCGCAGTATCCCAGAACCCCGTGTCCACCCCGCCGGGCAACACCGCCGTTACCGCCACATTGTGGGGCGCCGCCTCCTCGCGCAGTCCCTGGGTGAAGCCGCGCGCACCCCACTTCGCCGCGCAATAAACCGTCTCGGTCGGAACGCCGCGCAGGCTCGCGGTCGAGATGATGTTCACGATGCGACCCTCCCTGCGCGGGCCCATCCGGCGCAGCGCCGCCTGGCTGCCGAGAATCGTGCCTTTCAGATTCACCGCCAGCATCAGATCAATCTCCGCTTCGCTATAGTCCACAATGCGGCGGTGTCGCGCCAGCCCGGCATTATTGATCCAGAGTGTCACCGGCCCGGCCTGCGCCTCGGCAAAAGCCACCAGCGCCTCCACGTCGGCGCTGCGGCTAACATTCCCGCCGATGCTCCACGCCCTTCCCGCGCCCAGCGAATCGGCCGCCGCACGGGCCGCCGCCGGATCCACGTCATTCAACACCACCCGCGCCCCGGCGTGGTGCAGTGCCGAGGCGAGCGAAAAACCGATGCCGCGCGCGGCCCCGGTGATGACACAAACGTGTTTGGATAAGCTCATGATGGTATGAGAACGGTCGTTGGAAAAAGTCGCCCTCCTGCTCAGGCGGACGCACTCAAGTCTTTGAGGTCGGCGCGTGACGCTTCGTAGCTAGTGTCGTAAGCGAGCACCTTCGCATCCGGCTCCGCGCCCTGCACGCGACACCATTCGCGATACGTTGCGGGCCACCAGTTCTCATGGCGGGTGTGGCCGGCCGAGATGTAACTGCGCCAGTCAATGAGCACGCGTGACCAGCATTCGTCGCCGTAATCAATCGCCCGCTTAGGATCGCCCATCGCCTTCACATACCAGTCGCGCCCGATGCGCGCGTGCAGCACTTCGTCCGCCCAATCAAAATCCTGAATCGTCGCCGCGTAGCTTTCGCCCGAGGCGATGGCCGTCTCCCATTCGTAGCGCTTACCCGTCTTGGGCATCAGCCCTTGCTCGATGTAGTAGAGCACCGCGTGCCGCTCCAGCGGTTTCAACTGCGTGTTCAACGCGAGCGACCAGGTGAAGTTCACCCGCACAAAGCGCCGCCAATCCAAGCCGGCCTGCACGAAACCCACCTCGCCCATCATGGCGTGGCGGGCCTCGTCCCAGAGCTGGCGAGTCATGTCGCGACGGTAATCCCAGGGCTTGCCCGTGGTCTCCGCGAGGATGCTCGCCATCATCTCCGGCACATCAATTTCGCGCAGGCGCTTGTAGTAGAGCATGAGCGTTTTCGGCAAGGTCGGCATCGCCTCGTCGTAAAGGAAAACCTCGGCGTGCACGCCCATGTTGTAGGGGTCAGGAAAACGTTCATCGCGGCGCGGCGTCCCGTCGTAAACCGGCGCCTTGCCCGAGAACATCCGCTCCGGCACGCCGCCGCCGCCGCCATCCACGCCATCGAGCGCACCCGCTTGCACGAGCAACCCGCGCAGGTGGGCCAGCCAGCCTTGAAGCTCCGCCCGCCGCTCCGTCGTCACCAGCGACTTCACCGCCGCCTCGCCGTAGGACGCCATCTCTTCCACCTCGATCAGCGCGAAGCGGTTCACCCGCCAGCTCGGATTATCCACGAGCCGGTTCGTATCCACTTGGTAACGACGCAGTCCGGCCACCAGCGCCGGCAACGCCACCTCATACACCCCGAGCACCAGCGCGGCCGTATCCGGCGCGGCCAGCACCTCGTCGAAAAACACGTCGAGCGCCGCACTCGGCGCGGCGTCCAGACCGAGCGGCGGTTCGCGCATCTCGGCCACGCGTTCGCGCAGGGCCGCCACGTGTTCCGCGCACAGATGGGCGTGAAGCGAAAAAACCATCTTCAGCTCGTAAAGCGGCTCCGCCGTCAGGCGATTGATGAAGATTTCGTGCAGACGCCGCAGCGCCCAGTGGTGACGTTTGTGGCGGTTGACACACTCCTCGACGGACAGGCCGCGGCGGGCCGCGCCGGAAAAATCAACCAAGCCCGCCAGAGGAGGCAGGCCGGCGGCAGGAGTGTAGGTCTTAAGGAGGGAATTAGCGGGGCTCATGGGGGTGGGTTTAAACCTGTAGTTTAACGTCACAGTCCCGTTTCCGCCTCTACGTGCTCGGCCAATTCTGGTATTATTTTGCTCTTTGTGACATTTCCGGTTTTGAAACTCCCGCCATGAAGGCACGTCGCGAACCCCGCCCACCCCGTCCGTCCGAGCAGTCGTTCCTCGCCTTTGCGCGGGAGGCCCCCGTGTTCCCCTTTGAGTGGCACTATCACCCCGAGTTCGAGCTGACGTGGATCGAACGCGGCGCCGGCACGCGTTTCGTCGGCGACACGGTTTCGCCCTACGCTCCCGGCGACCTGGTCTTGCTCGGCGGCGAGCTGCCGCACACCTGGTCCTCGGAAACACCGGCGAGGCGCGCCGGAGCCCACCGCGCGGTCGTGGTGCAGTTCGCGGCCGAACTTTTCGCAGCGCACTCCGGCCCGGAGTTTCTCGCCGTGCGCGATCTGCTCGCGCGCGCCGGTCGCGGCCTGGCTTTTGACGGCGCGCCGGTGGCGGCCGAGGAATGGCACGCTCTGACGCAGGCGCGAGGGCTCGATGCCTGGTGCCGCCTCGCAACTCTGCTGGACCGGTTGGCGCGAACCGAATCCAGCCCTATCGCCTCGGTCGGCTACCGACCTGCCCCGCGCCACGGCGCGCTGCGGCGGCACGAGCGCGCGCTCGCCTTTATCGCTGGGCGTGCCGACGCCGGCCCGGTTTACCTTAAGGAGGCCGCCCGCTCCGTGCATCTCACTCCCGCTGCGTTTTCCCGGTTTTTTCAGCGCATGGCCGGCGTCTCGTTTGTCGCCCACGTCAACGCCCTGCGCATCGCCCGGGCGACCCGCCTGCTGGTCGATACCGACCGCGCCGTGGCCGACATCGCCTACACCTGCGGCTTCGGCAACCTCGCCAACTTCAACCGCCGCTTCCGCGCCCTCAAGGGGGAGGCCCCGCTGCGTTTTCGCCGCCGTTACGAAACCGGGGGCCTATGAGCTCTCGCACCGCTCAGAGCAGGCCCCTCATGCTCTCATCAATTTTCACCGGGCGCACGCTGCCGTCGAAGAAAACCGTGATGCGTTTCGTTTTGTAGAGAGGAGTCCTGAGGGCGGCGTTCACGTCGTTGTCGGTGATGTTCGAGACCAGATCGAGGTCTTGATCGGCCTGGGTGACGAACCAAGTGCGCGAGAGAGGCACCAGTGAAGCGAGTTTGGAATATTGCGCAGGAGCGGTGCCGTTGAGCGCGCCCACGCCACCGGCG
>JAIYBI010000286.1 GCA_027488595.1 Opitutaceae bacterium
CAGCATCAACAGCCTCGCCTCCAGCCACCACACGAGGATGCACTACACCGTGAGCTCGATCAAAGTCACCAACGGCGGCTCGGGTTACACCAGCGCTCCGACCGTGACGATCACGGGCGCCACCGGCAGCGGCGCCACCGCCACGGCGACGATCTCGGCGGGCAAGGTTTCCGCCATCAACGTCACCGCGGGCGGCTCCGGCTACACCACTAATCCCACGATCACTCTTTCGGGCGGCGGCGGCAGCGGCGGCGTCGCGACGCCACAGGTCGCGATCTGGAGCGACCTGCCGCTCGCCGTGCAAACAGGGGTGAATGCGGATGTAGCCTCGGGCAACATCGCCTCCTCTTTCCAGCGTCTCGAATACATGGCCCAAGCCTACGCAACACCGGCTTGTGCGCTCTATCAGAACAGCACGCTGCTCGCCGCGATCGTAGGTGGCTTGGATTGGCTGACTTCGAATGTCTACACCTCGACCGGCACGATTTTCGGCAACTGGTATGACTGGGAGGTGGCCGCTCCGCAGTCGCTCAACAACGCGGCGGTCCTGCTGCTCTCCAATCCCGCGGCCCTGAGCACGACCCAAATCGCCAACTACGTCAAAGCGGCCTACAACTTCGGCCCCAACAGTGTTAACCAGAAGGACTATTTTTTCTGGGGCGCGCTCACCGGAGCCAACACCTCCAACGCGGCGCTCGCCATGGCGGTTCAAGGCATTCTCCTCGGAAATAACACGACGACCGTGACCCGTTTCTGGCAGGATACCACAGGCCGTCCGGTAAATCCACAAACCGACTACGTGATCAGCGGCAGCCTTCTGCTCGACGAGGCCCAGGGAAATCTCAGCGGCAACAACCCCTTCGACTTCGATGGCCGGAGTGTTTTCACCCCGGTCACCAGCGGTGACGGCTTCTATGCCGATGGCTCTTTCATCTTCCACTACAATATCCCCTACACCGGCCAATATGGCCAGGAACTGGTCGAGAACATCGCAATCCTGGTCAAGCTGCTCTATGGTTCGCCGTGGGAGATCACCGACCCCGAGCTCTCCAATGTCTACGGCTGGATGACGAACAGCTTCGCGCCGCTGATGTATCGCGGCGCCATGATGGACATGGTTCGCGGCCGCGCCATCGCGTCGTCGTCCGGTGACGAGTTCAGTGTCGGCGCCAAGGTGATCGCAAACTTCCGCTCGGTCGCCAGTTTCGCCCCGCCGGCAACGGCCGCGATTCTCACGTCCTTTGCGGATTCGCCGCAATTGCCGCCTGGCCAGTTTCACTTTCCCAGCATGGATCGGGTGGTCGCGTTTCGCGAGGGCTTCGGCTTCGGCCTGAGCATGTCGTCCACCCGCATCGGTGGTTACGAGATCAACACCACCTCGCCGACGAACCTGAAGGGTTGGTATACCGGCGCGGGTGTGACCTACCTCTATCTGGGGAATCCAGATACTCAATACACGGGCACTTACTGGGCGACGGTGGACTGGTATCACCTCCCGGGGACGACAGCCGAGATGAACGCGACCCCGGACGATGCGGTCACGGATCAAAGCTGGGTCGGCGGCGCTCAAGTGGATAAAACCTACGGCGTCGCCGGCATGTCCGCGCATCCGGCGGGCACTAACCTGTATGCAAAAAAATCCTGGTTCATGCTGGACGACGAGATCGTGTGCCTCGGCGCCGGCATCACCTCCACGAGCGCCGGCAACCAGGTGGATACCACGGTAGAAAACCGCAAACTCGGCACCACCGGCCCGACCGCGTTTAACATCGCCGACACTCAATACGCCCTGACCTCGCCGGCCACTTGGGCAAGCCCCGTGACCGTCACCACCGGCACCGGCGCGACTTGGTGCGCATTGGACGGAGTAGGCGGCTACTATTTCCCCAACGGAGCCTCCAATTTGCAGGCTCAATATGTCGCGGGCTCCGGGGCCTGGACGACCATCAACCCGACCGATTCCGACGCCACCGTTTACACCGATTACTATCTGAAACTCTGGTTCAACCACGGCGTCACTCCGACAAACGCGAAGTATGCGTATGTCATCCTCCCCAATCGCAGCGCCAGCAGCGTGAAGGCCTACGCGACCAACCCCGATGTCTCGATTCTCTCCAACACGGAACCCACCGGCACGACCCCCGGCATCCAGGCGGTGAAGAGTCAGGTGCTTGGTGTGGTGGCGGCGAATTTTTGGGCAAAAACCAGCGGCCCCGATAACGGAGGAAGCATTGATTTCATCACGGTGAGCAAACAGTCCTCCGTCATCGTCAGGGAGAGCTACAACAGCATCTCCGTGGGCGTTTCCGACCCCACGCAATCCAACACCGGCACCATCACGGTTACTCTCGCCGGACGAACCTCGCTCGGCACTTTGTCACTCGACTCCGGCGTGACGGTGACAGGCACCAACCCGATCACCCTTAGCGTGAACGTGAACGGATCGAAGGGTAAGTCGTTCAACGCTTCGTTCCAGGTCGCGCCGAAACCGATCATCAACAGTAACCCGAACATGGTGGCCGCAGTGGGCTCGGCCTTAAGCTATCAGATCACCGCTTCGAACACACCCAGCCCCACCAGCTACGGCGCGACCGGTTTGCCCCCCGGCTTGAGCATCAACTCCAGCACGGGACTCATCTTCGGTTCGCCGACGACAGCCGGAACCTATTCGACGACACTCAGCGCGACCAATGCCAACGGCACCGGCTACGCCACCCTGACTACCACGGTCGCGGCACTCGGCAGCGACATCTCGTTTACGATTACGAAAGCGGGTGCAGGCACATGGGTCTGCCCGGCCAACGTAACCTCCATTCAAGTGGCCTGCTGGGGCGGCGGCGGCGCGGGCGGCAGTGCCGCGCGCAACGGCACCGGCAGCGCCGCGAGCGGCGGCGGTGGAGCCGGCGGAGCCTATGCGAAAAAGAACAGCTACGCGGTCACGTCCGGCACGACCTACTTTCTCAATGTCGGCACGGGCGGCGCGAATAGCTCCACCACCAACGGAACAACCGTTGCGGGCGGCGATACGTGGTTTAATTCAGTCAACGCTCCCTCTAGCGTCATCCTCGCCAAAGGCGGCGGCGGTGGCGGCACTGCGATCGGTGCGGGTGTCAAAGGCGCGGCCGGCGCACCGACTTCCGGCAGCATCGGCGACGTGGTGAACGCCGGCGGCGCCGGCATGGCCTCGACCGTCACCCAGTTCGGCGGCGGCGGAGGTGGCGGAGCAGGCATCGCCAATCCGGGCAACGCCCCCGCCTTCAGCACGGACGGGCTCGGTGCGGTCGCCGTCGCGGGCGGTGGCAATGGTGGTAACTCGAACCCCACCTCAGCGTCTTCCGCTGCCGGCCAGTCCCCCACCACCTCGCCCGGAGGAGGAGGCGGCGGCGCACGCGACGCCAGCTCCACCTTGCCCACGGTGCGTAACGGCGGCACCGGCGCGCCCGGCCAGATTATTCTGACCGTTAATCTGA